>JAFDIC010000069.1 GCA_019308525.1 Deltaproteobacteria bacterium | reverse complement strand
GCAAAAACCCCAGAGTTTAGCTACGATGTCGCTCATAGGTCAATCTCTGGATTCAGGGCAAAAAAGAATGATTTCCTTAGGGATCTGTGCTCAACCGACCTGATAGGTCTTTCCAACAGGGTGGAATTCACCTACGTCTTCAGAAGAAAGCTTTTCTCTGATCTCTTCGAAATGGGCTATGGTCTCCGGCCGGTACAGACGCTCGCCACAGTGCAGGCACACCTCGGCCTTGACCTTTAAGATAGCTGTATTTGACCCGCCCCTGAGGACTTTTTCTACCTCCTTCTCTACAAGCTCCCCACCACAAATGGGGCACTTCTCAAATAGCTTCATGGTATTCTCCTGATTTTGCCGTCTATCCATCTTTGGGGGTCCGGACGGTAAATGGTAATGAGCACACTCGAATCTGTGGCACTATTGAATGCCCAGACCGTATGAATTGGCTCACCTTTCTTGAGTTTACTAAAAAGGAGACAGCTTGGAAAGGGTTTGTCATCGGGATATTGTTCGATGATCTGCCCATTTGCAATTGTCTCAAAGGCCTCTCTCAGGGAGATCCCATCATTGCTGGCTTCCTCATCCGCATGATCGGTCACCCTAAACTTGTTCTCTTTGATGCTCCGGATGATATCTTCGATGGCTATCATGGTACTATGCTGCGACCGCTTTATTTATTTTGCGGATGATCGTTTCCAGTTCACCTCCGAAGATTTTGTTTAGCTTGGCCCAGGAGGCGCCCTCGCGGGTGAAGATGGGTAAAGAATCAATATCTTCTTTTTCCATGAGGAGGTTCTGGGTCAGGTGTCTTCTGATCAGGTCAAGCCACTTTTCCTGTTCCGCTGTGAAGGAACGACCTGACTTGATCTTCATCAGGGCCTCGATCTGAAAGGGCGGCCACAAGCTGCTATTGTCAACTTCATTCTCTCGCAGCCACTGTTTAGCTGTTGAATCGTCCTTTTCCAGCAGCTCTTTGAGTGCATTTGGGCGGTGGAAGGCGCTTACTTGTCGCGAAAGATTCAAGGGATCTCTAAGGTCTTGAAACCAAATATTTATCCCGTTGGTAGAATAGACAAAGGGAATACGATACACCCCAAAAGATCCAATGGAGTGTTCTCCTACTGGAAAGCCCCTGGCATACCTTTTGGCTTGTTGGAGGACTTTGTACGCCCCTGTTGACACCCTTTTGCTCTCTACGCAGGCCAGGGCCTTTCCTTCATGGAAAAGCATGTAATCGGTCGGGTCCTTCATTGTGGGGTATTCTTCGACAGAACCATGATCATAGTGGGCGTTTTCTTGAAAAGGAACAATGGGGCCCCACCCGGCCTGTTCAAGGGCCTTGTCTATGAACCTTTTTCGGGTTTCAGCCTCACTAATGTTCCCGCCACTCATTGATAATCGCCATTGTATAGAGTCTACAGGACCTTCTTTTCCACCATGCTCAGAACTTTATCTTTCCCTAGGATGATATGATCAAGAACCCCCATGCCCAGAGTTTCTCCGGCCTTCTTGAGCTCCTTGGTTATGGTCTTGTCGTCCTCACTCGGGCTCGGATCTCCGCTGGGATGATTGTGGACGAGAATGATCGCAGAAGCCGATTCCCGAACTGCGGGTTTAAAGACCTCCCGAGGATGGGCCAGGCTCTTGTTTGAGAGTCCCACGGTAATTTGCTCACCCTTGATCACGTGATGCCTTTCGTCCAAAAGCACGACATGGAATTCTTCTCGAGTCGCTTCATTCGCCAACCTCTCGAACTGCTTCTTGCAATAAGCAAGAGCATCGGAAGTGTTTGCGATCTTGTGAGCTGGTGGGGAGTCGAAGCTGAGTTGTGCAGGCAGCCTTTTACCCAGCTCTAAAGCAGCCATAATTTGACAGAAGGCCGTCTTTCCAATGGCCGGACTTACCAGCTTGAGTTCCCCTCTTGCTTTCAAAGAGAGGCCCTACAGGTTATCGCCAAAAAGGGCCGCCAGTTTTTCGCCTGCTTGAATCGCCGACTCCCCCGGAGGCCTGAGCGGATAAGGATGGCCAGAAGCTCGGAAGTCCTGAGTTGTGAAGGGCCCAGGCGGAGAAGACGTCCTCTGGGACGTTCGTCTGAAGGGGACCTCTTAACCGTCGGTGTAAAGACGCGCTGGTCAATCCAATGGCCTGGATTGAAGGTTTTCCTCTTGTCTGACCAAGAGTAGACGGGTTTTGACTTCAATCCGTTTTTGGTAAGGAATCCATCTCGAAATAGCTCACCGATGACCTTCCCGATAAAGGGCTTTTGTTCTCCCTCGAAGACTTCACAGATGTCCTTCTTCTGAAAGGAATCTCTGGCCAACAGGGCTATAACAATTGACTGATATCGAGCAAAACGTTCTACGTCAGGGATGGATTTCATGATGGCTCCTGTCCATCTAGCTAAAACAAAGAGGCCCACAAAAGAACAGGTTGAAGGATACTCACAATAATTCTTCCATTAGAAGCAGGCCAGGAATCTTCTTGGCCCGGGCCAGCAGTCACCCTATCTGGGGCCAGCGCTTTGTCATGGTTGGCGCAGAAAATGAATCCCAGATCTCCTGTTGAGAAACGGGGTCTGTCGGTGCTTCACCATATCTCTCCCCTTGTTGGTGGACAAATGAAAGATTGGTAAGATTAATGATATATGAACTAATGCCATAATTCCTTGTTTTGATTAATTTTTATTAGTAAAACCCATCCTGAATGTCAACAGAAAGTTGTCGGTCTGGGAAGGGACCCCGGTGAAGTAGGCTTCGCACTTCACGGGGGCAGGCGAGGGACGAGTTCGGGGGGAAAAGGCGCTGGATTCCGGATCTCGGCCCGCGTTGCGGGTTTCCTCCGGAATGACGGATGGGGCGGAGGAAACGGCAACATGGTTGCCTCGGTCCAGAGGGGAATCGCAAGCAGAGCTTGCTCCTACAGGGGAGGGGGAAAGGCACAGCCTAGTCATAAACATCTTCGCGCGTCGGAGGCGTGAATTTAGCCCCTTCCCGAGCAAATATGCTGGACTATTGCTGGACAAAAATGGGAGGGAATGAAAAAGGGGACCTGGCCTTGGGCCATAACCCCTTGATTCTGTTCTGGTGGGCCAGGAAGGATTCGAACCCTCGACCAATTGATTAAGAGTCAACTGCTCTACCAGCTGAGCTACTGGCCCCAATTTTTCCTTCTCAATTATTCAATGTGGGGATACAATGCACTTTGCTGATTTTCGCCCCACTGCCCCGCTAGATGGCGCGCCCGGCAGGATTCGAACCTGCGACCTACGGGTTCGAAGCCCGGCGCTCTATCCAGCTGAGCTACGGGCGCTTGATTCGAAACATTTTCTACCAGTCAACAGCGCCTTTGTCAATAGGGTTTTTCTCAAAAAAACCCTTGACACCAGCCTGCTGTTTTAATAGAAATGTAAATTTGCAATTCAATACCGGGATTTGAGTCTATGAAGACTTTTACTGCAAAGGAGCACTTGGTTGAGAGGAAGTGGTATCTGGTGGACGCGGAGAACAAGGTCCTTGGGAGACTGGCCACCGAGATCGCCACCCGATTACGGGGAAAACACAAACCTGTCTTTACGCCGCACGCCGACACGGGCGATTTCATCGTGGTCATAAACGCCGAGAAGGTGGCCCTGACGGGGGCAAAGTGGGACAAAAAGATGTATTACCGGCATAGCGGGTACATGGGAGGACTAAAGAGCATAGATGCGGGAAAGCTACGGGAAAAGAAACCTGAAATGCTCATACGACTGGCGGTGAAAGGCATGCTCCCCAAGAACAGTCTCGGACGCAGGCAACTGAAAAAACTCAAGGTCTATCCCGGTCCCGAACATCCCCACCAGGCACAAAGACCGGAAGTATTGGAGATTTAGATGGCTGAACAGATCTACCATGCCGTCGGCAAGAGGAAATCGGCTGTAGCACGTGTATGGTTAAGGCCGGGGCAAGGACGTATCACCGTCAACAAGAGGCCCATAGAGAAATATTTCACCAGGGAAACGGACCGCATACTCATCACGCAACCGCTTGAAATGACTGATAATTTTGGCAAGTATGACATCACCGTAAACGTAAGGGGGGGTGGCATCTCGGGCCAGGCCGGTGCGATCCGTCATGGCATAAGCCGCACCCTCGTAGAAATTGATCCTGATCTTCGCCTGCCCTTGAAAAAGGCTGAACTCTTGAGGAGGGATGACCGGGTAAAAGAGAGGAAGAAGTACGGATTGCGGGGAGCTCGTGCACGTTACCAGTACTCGAAACGTTAGGGAATGATCTGAGCGGCACACAAGCATGAACTTCCTTCACGTCATTTGCATCCGGAAAGAGATTAGCGGGATCTCGAACAATTGAGGACGGTCGGAATTCCGACAACAAATGCCACAGGCCGCCCCGGTTGTTCCCTGGCCACCCGGTCAAGATTGCAATAGTTCCTGGATCACCCCGTTCTGGCCTTTGGAACCTCTCCCCGGCTCTCTAAACCCTGGCTCATGGGGCTCCTTACTTGCATAAGGGCTATTGTCGAGAAATATATCTTTTGAGGCAAGAGTGCGGAGATGTTTCCTCTGTCTCGAGGACAGGCTCCCCATCGCGAAGATGACGCGGAAGAGAAATTTCAAGGTCGTGCTCGCCTACGACGGAACCAACTACCATGGGTGGCAGCACCAGCCGGGAGTGATCACCCTGCAAAAGGTGCTGGAAGAAAAAATTCAGCAGATGACAGGGGAAGATGTCAGGGTCATTGCATCCGGGAGGACTGACGCAGGCGTCCACGCCCTAAACCAGGTTTGCCACTTCTTTTCCACTACACGCCTCGAGCCCGATGTCCTGAAAAAGGGATTAAACTCGCTTCTACCCGATGATATTTTTGTCAAGGTGGTCTCTTACGCCCCCCCGGACTTTCACGCCAGGTACAGTGCGAGGGCTAAGATCTATGAGTACCGCATACTGAATCGGGGAGAGCCGGACGTGTTCCTTCGGCACTATGCCTGGCACATCCGCCGGAAGCTTGGGATAGGGGAAATGAAGCAGTGCCTGTCCCTTTTGCGAGGGCGCCAAGATTTCTCATCTTTCAGGTCTTCCGGCAGCCCCAGTGCCAGTCCCGTAAGGGAGATGTACAAATGTGAAATCAGCATAGTTCAGGGAGGGATCCTCAATTTCCTTTTCGAGGCCAACGGCTTCCTGAGACATATGGTAAGGAATATCATGGGCACTCTGGTGGAGGTTGGCTTGGGAAAGATCAGTTATGGAGATTTTCAAGAGATCTTTCAATCCAAGGACCGAACCATGGCAGGGATCAAGGCCCCTCCGCAAGGCCTGTTCCTCGCAGAGGTGAAATACTAGCCCCGGCAGCCTGCTGCAAGGGTACTCTGAGCCTATTTCAACCCTTGACCTCCGCCTGCCCTGATAGAGTCTCTCACGGTATCGTGAATCTTCTTGAAGACTTCCTCGAATGAGCTTATGGACAACCGACCCGTCTCGATGAATTTGATCACGATTTCCTTTGTGACCTTTAC
Organism: Deltaproteobacteria bacterium; assembly: GCA_019308525.1. The sequence goes on along the minus strand of JAFDIC010000069.1, from coordinate 6,639 downwards.
GGCCAGTTCATCTTCCTGTTTCACGGTGTTTCTCCTGAAAACCCCCGCTGGATGGAAGAAGGCCTAAAATGTCCAGCGGGGGCCGTAGTTAAGAAGAACCCGGTAAGAGCCCTCCCTACTTTGATCTTCTAGCAGAATACCCCTTGAAGTTCAACACGGCTAGGACCATACACCGGGGATTTCAGCATCACAGTCAGGGCAACGACCCTCTGTTACGCGGTTTTGCCTGACGTAAAAACCGAATCTGTCTATCAACATCTTGCCGCAAGCATGACAAAAGGTCTTCTCTCCCTCGTCTCCCGGGACGTTGCCGGAATAAACGTATTTCAGCCCCGCTTCGTACCCTATATCCCTTGCACGGCGGATGCTTTCAGGCGGGGTCGGCGGGACGTCCAGGAGACGATAAGTGGGGTGAAACCTACTGATATGCCATGGGATGTCCGGGCTCAGCTCTGCGATAAACTTTGCCAGTTGCGCCAGCTCTTCCCTGGAATCGTTCAGCCCGGGGATCAGGAGCGTGGTGATTTCCAGCCATACTCCCATATCCTTCATGAGTCCGAGGGTCTTTTTCACCGGGTCTAGCTTGGCGCCGCATCTCTCCTTGTAAAACTTCTCGGTGAATGATTTCAGGTCTACGTTTGCCCCGTGCAGGTCCGGATATATCTCCCTGAGGGCCTCTTCCGTCATGTAGCCGTTGGTCACGAATACGTTCCTTATGCCTTCTGATACGGCAAGCCGTGCGGTATCCAGGGCCAGCTCGAAGTATATGGTCGGTTCCGTGTATGTATAGGCTATTGTAGCAGACCCGCTCTTGGCGGCCTCATTCGCCAGGGCCTCCGGCCACATATCCTCGCCCCAGATCTGGCCGTGGTCGGAGGGCAGTTGAGAGATATCCGCGTTCTGGCAAAAAGCGCACCTGAAATTACATCCAACAGTGGCTATGGAATATGACTTGCTTCCCGGCAGAAAATGAAACAGGGGCTTTTTCTCTATTGGGTCTACGTGCCTGGCAATAACTTTAGCGTATACAAGGGAGAAAAGGGAACCCCCTTGGTTTTCTCGGACTTGACAAATGCCCCTGGCCCCATCTTTTATCAGGCACCTGTGGTTGCACAGGAGGCATCTCACCTTTCCGCCCTCCAACTTTTCGTACAGGTAGGCTTCTTTCATGACCATGAACCCTCGTATTGCATGCTCTGGTGATCCCACATCCCTTCCAAGAGTCCTGAATGCCTCCCGGACCACCAAGAATTCCCGTGGGTATCTGGAAAACGCTTCATCAATGGCCCCTATTAACTGACCCGGGTCTCCGGAAGTGCCGCGCGAATCTCGTCCCTCGCCAAACATTTACTCCATCAAATGGGCCAAAGTCAAGATTCACGAGTATGCTCTTGAGAGACCCCTCCAAAGGGGACGGTTTCACTGAAGGGCCGCAGAATGGGTCTTCAGTGAGGCATCAATCTTCAAGGGGTGTTGCGCAGTCCTCAACCTGTATTGCATCGTAGCAGATACCCCTAGAAACGCGCCGACCGGCCACCGGGAAAGGGTGCCCTGGCAACGGTATGTCACACCGGGCCGGGAGAAGAGCGATTTGTTGACCCTGGCGCATTTCCATTCCATGGGCACTTCGCCAAAGGCCCTTACCATGCATGACTTGAGTTCCCAAAGGTTATAGAACCTTACACTGCTGAATAGAGATCTGGAAAAACAGCCCCGGGCACGCTTGTCGACAGCAAACCAAGACAGCGAGTTAAAGACGCCGACGAAGACCCTTCTCCTTGCTACCCTGCCTGCTTCCATCAGTGCCTCAATGGGTTTGTCCAGAAATTCAAGTGTATTGATCAAGACCGCGATATCAAATTCATTGTCGTCGAACGGGAGATCTTCAGCCGAGGCAATCCTTAGCGTACATTTTCTCCCCAGGCGCTCCCTGGCCCTATCGATCATGTAGGCAGAGGCGTCTATGCCACTTATGTCCAAGCCCAGCCTGCTGAACAGCAGGAGGTGATTTCCGTCTCCGCAGCCTATATCCAGCAGTCTTTCTCCAGGCCTGGGGTCTAGCAGGGCGTAAATACAGTCCTCTACCATCTTGTCAATGGCCTTGCCGTACCTCGACCTGGACCAGGATCTATACAGCTCACAGGTATGACGATCAAAAACAAGACCCATTTTGAACCCTTGGGGCTGTACCGGTAGTCACCGGGCTCGGAGAATGCTTCTGTCCACTTCCACTCAACCATCAAGGCGACCCGAGAACACCACTGGTGGATTCTCGGCGCCAGGGTCTACTTGGTATCGGCCCTTTACAATGGGATGCGTATTTCAACCGCTCATCGGGGCTTGATCTTCAGGATCTGTCCTGGATAAATAGTACTGCGCGGTGTCAGATTGTTCAAACGAAGAAGCTCTGAAAGCGACATATTGTGCGTCTCTGCTATCAAATAAGGAGAATCCCCTTTCCTCACCATGTAGGTACCCGTCCCCCCCGCAACCTGACGCGTCTCCTCTCGGACCGGGATCTTGAGGGTCTGTCCCACGCGCAAGAATGAGCTCCGGAGATTGTTGAGAGAGACTATCACCTTTGTGGTGGTATTGAAGCGCCGGGCGATAAGCCACAGAGAATCGCCGTTTCGGACCCTGTAGCGGACAATCTTTTTGCCCTTGAGGCTTGATGTTTGCACAGGCGTTGTGTCCAAATATGCCCGCGCAGTTCTCTTTGTAGGAATCTTCAGGCGCCACCCCGCCCTTATGAAATGTTGACTCCTGAGGCCGTTGGCGACCATGATGGCCCTGACGGATGAACCATACCTCGTCGCGATCACAGACAGGCTCTCACCGGGCCGGACCCGATGAATTACGTATGCCGGCACGGGAGGTCTCCATAGGGGTATCTGGTCTAATTTCGCAAGGAGGATTCGCCCTTTACCTTCCGGAACATGGAGGGAGTACGGCGCGTCCGGAGGGGTCACGCGCCGCCGCAACTCGGCGTTTATGTCGTAAAGGACTTTCTCTCTTATCCCCAGAAGCCCTGCAACAGACTTCAGGTGGACCTGTTTGTTGATAGTCACCTTTTCGGTCTTTATCTCTTCCTCGACCGGTGGAAGATCAAAACCGTGTTCCGCCGGCTCCTTGAGAATGTGGAGCAGTGCCAGGAATTTCGGTACGTAGAATGCGGTCTCCCTGGGCAGGGTCTCATAAAGATCCCAGAAATTGTCCAGGTAGTTGATTCGTTGGTTCCTGATTCTCTTGAGAACAGTCCCTTCTCCACAGTTATAGGCGGCGAGGACGGTGGTCCAGTCTCCGAATATTCGATGCAGCTCTTTAAGGTAAGCGATTGCAGCCCTGGTGGACTTTTCAGGATCCATCCTTTCATCCACCCAGTAATCCCGCTTCAACCCGAACTTGTATCCTGTCGAGGCAATAAACTGCCATAACCCCAAGGCCCTGGCCCTGGAGAAAGCCCTGATTTTGAACCCGCTCTCAATCAATGGCAGCCATGAGAGTTCCTCTGGAAGTCCTGCTTCCCTGAGGGCCTTTACTATGGCAGGCCTGTACCTGCCCGAACGACGATAGGCTTCCAGGAAGAATCTTCTTTCCTTCCCTTTCAAGAGCATCAGGGCATTCTTCACGTGCCGATTCATAGTGAGGGGGATGGCATTGTGTTCTCCGTTTACCACTGTAGCCCTGGATGCGTAAACCTCGATAATTCGTTTGGATATGGTGAATCGAAGGTCTTCTTTTTGTTGCAGCACCTTGGGATCATCATCGCTCTGCACGCGCAATATGAGAGAGTAGGCCTTATCAAGGGCATTTATGGCGCTGTCCAGGTCTCCCCTCTCCCAGAAGTCGTTTGACACCTGGCAATAGTCCAGGGCGGAATCCAGAAGCTCCTGGTTGGTAACTTCTTGCGGAGGGGGTGAGGGGGGTGTTTTGGTCTCTTCCTGGCTCGCAGGCTTCTCCGCCACGGGAAAAGGCCGGGGTTCTTCCCCGGCAACTTCTTCCTGAGCTTCTGTAGGGGGGCTTGGCCCTTCCACAGATTCTTCCGCCGCCCTCTTGTCCGGGCGAGGAACAGGGGCCGAGCCCTTCGTCTCCACTGCTTCAGGGGCAACAGGCTGGACCGTTTCTTGGGAGGCCTTCTCCTCTACCCCCTGTTGGGCTGAAGAGGTTTGTTCTTCCTTGGGTACCCCTTGCATAGTTGAAATACAACCCGAAAAGGAAACAACAACCAGTAACAACAAAAAAGGCCAAGATCTGCTCCACTTCATACTAGATTTCCATACCCTTTCCCCCGTGAGACGCACATCCCAGGATGAGCGAGAAAAATCATGAAAAGACGCAGGGAGAAATTTTGATCAAGCTTCTTTTGATTTTGATTTGTTGAACATAAGTATAAATAAACCATCTAAAGCCGTCAACAGAATAACAAGCCTCGTCCGACATTTGGAGATACATATCAATGAAATCCCAGATTTGTTGATTGTTTTTGATAAGGGTTTACTTGATTCTCCATTGATTTCAAGCTATATTTGTTGTTGCTTACGACCGAGAGGACAACTGAATTTCTCTCCGCGACTTTCGGAAAAAAGCAGGTTGAATTGGAAAAGATGAAAATCATTCCCACCCCTTCAATCAAGACTCAGAAGAAGGTATGCCTCTCCTGCGGCACGACTGACATGAAGAGGGGAAGACGATATTGCTCAAAGGCATGCAGGCAACAAATCCTTTGGGTCCTCTCCTTGTCCAAGGGATTGCTCAAGGTGTTCAATGCCAGGTATGCGGCCTTTTCCTTTAACAACGGGTATGTAATGCTGGACGTACTCCCTGCCTGGTCTAATGAGATTTCACGCTTTGTTAGAGAGAGGGCTTCGGGAAAGAAACCTGCTGAAACGCTCAAGGAACTTATCCTTCAATCCGGGGCTGAATGGTACCAGATGATAAGTAACAACAATTCAAAGAGTTACGCTTCGCTTTGTATGCTCAAGAAAAACCATGTCTCCGGGATCGAGCCCAGGTCTATCAGGCCCGATTACAAGATACGTCCTAAGTTCTCAAGAAACGAGAAGATTGCCATGAAGATGCTCCAGTTGAAAGTGGAAGAGCTGGTGTCCTTCGGTCAACTCCAAAAGATCAGGTCCTCTTATAAGAAACTGGCGAAAATATATCACCCGGACATAGGAGGTGACGAAGAGATGTTCAAAAAGTTGAACGAAGCACATGAGCAGATGCTCATGTGGGCTGAAAATCCCCAGTTCACGTCCCGCAAGGCCCTTGCCAATTGCTGGTCCTATGACGGATCTACTAACAGGTGGACCCCTCCTCTCTGAGCAGCGGAGCTGTTTAGTGGTTTCTTCTACCGGCACCTTCTACACCATGGTGCTTTCCGCGAAGGAGTTACGCTTACAACTATGTTGTCCCCTGTTTGCCGATCCTTGAACCCTGTTTTAATTCCTGCTTCCATATGCCTAGATCTGCCAGGGAAATACTCGAGAACCGAGATATTAAGGCCTCCGCCCCATGTAGGATCGATTCGGGCGGCACATGGGACATAAAGTCCTTGGCCCTGCCCTTTGAGCATGTCAAACCGGTCACCCTTAATATCGCCTTAAACCTGAGGACATGGATAACCCTGTCGGCCTACGACAAAGGAAGGGTAAAGGTTGTTTCTCAAGGATTTGCTGCGGGCGAGGAATATCCCTTTGAGAGCCTCAGGCTTACCTCCCCTTTCAACCTCTTTTTTGCCGCTGTCGCCCATTTCGGTTATCAGGGTCTACTGATCCACATAGCGTCTGATTCCCCGCCAAAATCAGGGCTTGGGGGATCGAGCACCGCTCTCGTTGCACTTATCAAGGCCCTATGCAGATTGGACTACCGGGTGAAGAAGAAGAAATGGGCTTCAAGAGAAATTCTTCACCTTGCCTATCACCTTGAAGACGCCATGGGAGACGGAAAATGCGGCATGCAGGATCAGGGCGCCGCCGTATATGGCGGAGTGAACCTCTGGACCTGGTCCTATGGGTCCACAAGGTTCCCTTTCAAGAGACGAGCCCTGCTGAAGGGCCAAGACACAAAGGAACTGGCCAAGCATATTCTTGTGGCCTACAGCGGAAAGAGCCATGTCTCCCGGAGGACAAATCGAAAATGGATCAAAGAATTCTTGGACGGGCGCACCAGAAAGGGCTGGATCAAGGTAAATGACCTGTGCAAGGAATTTGCCAACGCCTTGGAAAGGATGGACTGGAAAGCCGCAGCCCGCATCATGAGGATGGAGATGGCCATTCGGAGACAAATTACCCCTGACTCCCTCACCCCCCTTACCAGGAAACTTATCAGCCAAGCCGAAGAAATGGGATGCGGGGCCAGATTTGCAGGTGCCGGGGCGGGTGGTGCTGTCTGGGCGATCGGCGAGATGGAAAATATCATGGACTTGAAAAATACATGGGGCACGACGCTTGCCGCCGTGAGGGGAGCTAAGGTACTTGACTGCGGTATCGATTCGAGGGGCGTTTACTAGTTAGTCCTTCCTCAACAGGCTGTTGCTCAAAGCCTGATCAACCGCGATCAATGGTCCCTGGGGGTCTTTTCTCAAGGCTCAATATCGCTCCTGAGCTGTTCCCACGCCCCCATTGTCCTCATAGGGGT
>JAFDIC010000561.1 GCA_019308525.1 Deltaproteobacteria bacterium | reverse complement strand
CGGCACACACTGCACGATCTGCATACGGGTTTGCCCCTGGAACAAGCCCAACAATTTGCTTCACAGGATAGTGAGGGTATTTGCAGAGCGAAACATCTTCACTCCCCTCATAGTACGCATGGATCAGCTCCTGGGTTATGGAAGGCAGGCCAAGCCTGAGGATGTGGGGCAGGACCCGTCAGTCATAGCCCTCATGGACAACCACACTCGGAACAACGGGGGGCCGTAGCCTTGACGCTGTTTGATCAGTGTTTGCAGTTGCTTATCACGGGCATAACTGTTGGAAGCATATACGCGCTCGTAGCCATCGGGTTTAACATCATATACAATGCTACCGACGTCCTGAACTTTGCCCAGGGCGAGTTCGTGATGCTTGGCGGCATGTCAATGATAATGTTTCACGAGAGCTTCGGAATCAGCATGCCCCTTTCCTTTGTCCTGGCCGTGGGACTGGTTACCATTGTTGGTGTCCTTTTTGAGAGGTTGACCATAAGCCCCCTGAAGCAGCCCTCTCTTGTTACCATGATCCTGATCACCATTGCCGTATCAATACTTCTGAAGGGATTCGCCATGATCAGTTGGGGAAAGGACTCCTATCCCCTCGAACCTTTCTCAAGTGCAAGTCCCATCAGGATCGGCGGCGCAGTCATTATTCCCCAGATAATTTGGGTCATTGGCATCACCCTGGTGGTGGTCCTCTTGCTGACATATTTCTACAAGTTCACCATGCACGGCAAGGCTCTCAGGGCCTGCGCCATCAACCGGGAGGCGGCAAGCTGCATGGGTATCAACGTAAAGGCGATGATAACCCTTAGCTTCGCAATGAGCGCAGCCATAGGTGCTATTGCAGGCACATTGATCACTCCCATCACCCTGATGGAGTATGACAGGGGGGCCATGCTGGGGATAAAGGGCTTTTCGTCGGCGATCGTTGGTGGAGTGGGAAACTCCCTCGGGGCGGTCGTGGCAGGCCTTACCATAGGCATTGTGGAGTCCTTTGCAGCAGGTTTTGTCTCCTCTGGATATAAGGATGCCTTTGCCTTCCTGATTCTGTTGTTGGTCCTTTTTTTGAGGCCCGGGGGATTGCTTGGAAGGTACGAAGTGGAATAGATGAATAGGCCAAACCTCTTATTATTGATACTGTTAGCTGCCGGGCTCTTTGCCTTCCCACCGGCCCTGAGGGATGCATATCTTCTCACCCTAATGATATTTGTAGGGATCCACATCCTGGTGGCCCTGGGTCTGACCATGCTGATCGGTTTTGCAGGTCAGCTTTCCCTGTGCCAGGCGGCCTTTTATGGGATAGGTGCATACACCACTGCGGTCCTGTCGGTAAAGACGGGCATGAACCCTTTCCTCTCATCGATTGCGGCAGTGCTGCTGGCCTGTCTTGTCGCCTTTATCCTGGGTATGCCCGCCCTCAAGTTGAGGGGTCATTACCTCGCCATGGCGACCCTCGGGTTCGGGGAGATAGTGAATATCGTGTTCAAGGAGTGGGGGGCCGTGACCGGGGGACCGTCGGGACTCGTGGGAATTCCCCAGATGACTATCGGGGCCTTTTCCATAGATACTGACCTTCGATATTTCTATTTTGTCTGGATTATCGTCCTCCTGGTTATTGCTTTCCTAATCAACCTGGCAAACTCGAGGGTGGGGAGGGGACTTCAGGCCTTGAAACGGAGTGAAGATGCAGCAGCGACCATGGGGATTCCGGTGGCCAGGTACAAGATAAAGGTCTTTGTGCTCTCTGCCGCCCTGGCTGCCCTTGGAGGAGTCCTGTACGCCCACTATGTGACAGTGATCAGCCCGGAGAGCTTCGATGTGTTCTTCTCCGTCGTACTGGTGACAATGGTTGTAGCAGGAGGCCTGTTATCCATTTGGGGCGGTGTAGCCGGAGCCTCCCTGTTCACCATCCTGCCCGACACGCTTCAGGCCTTTGAGGATTACAACGTGATCATATACGGCTTCATCCTCTTGTTCATATTGATGTTCATGCCGAAGGGACTTGTAGGACTCATATCTCTGGGCGTAGACAGGGCAAAGAGATTGCTGGGTCGCGAGGTGAATCGGTGAGGAATACACTCTCCCCAGGGAGCATGCTGCTCGAAATTGAAAGCCTCAGCAAGAACTTCGGGGGTGTTAGGGCCGTCGATGAGCTGTCGTTTGGTGTAGGCCAAGGAAGGATAAAGGCCATCATTGGTCCCAATGGGGCCGGCAAGACAACGGTCTTCAACCTGCTCTCGGGGTTGCTGGAACCAACCAGGGGGACAAAAAGATTCAAAGGCAAATCCTGCGATGGTCTAAAGCCCCATGAGATCGCCGCCCTC
>JAFDIC010000560.1 GCA_019308525.1 Deltaproteobacteria bacterium | reverse complement strand
AATACTGACCGCACATTCATCATTTTCATGCTATCCGAGACACCATCCTTGTTTTCTTTGAGTGCGTCTCGCAGCATTACCGGCTTTCCTTCTGTCTTCACCCTGTCCACAACGGCCCTGCTATATAGCCTCATTGTCGAATCATGACTGTCTTTGGTCTTTGTAATAACATCAGAGATCTTTCCGGTATCCTCATCGAACAATATGATTACCCCCCTGTCGATCCTCCGCAACACCTCCATTATTTCATCCAGTATTTTTTCCAAGATCTCGTAGATGCTGGAAGATTTTGTCAATACCTCGGATACCCTGTTTATCAATTCCATGTTCTTGACAGGTGTCATCGGCCTATCGGCAACTATGAGTTCAGCGTCCTCCCCCAAAGAATCCAGGAAAGGCATTATTTCCTCCAAACAGGTCTTCCCAAGGCAGAGAACGCTCATCCCGATTACTATGGGGACTCCCTCCTTCACTTCAACTTCCACCCCTGAACCTATCTGCTCTCCGTTGACAAAGGTCCCGTTCCTGCTCTCCAGGTCCACTATGAAAAAGCCACCGCCCTTCTTGATGATCTTTAGATGCTTTCTAGAGACCGCCCTGTCCTTGATCCGTATATCATTCCCTGATCCCCTTCCCACGTAAACCGTATCCCGTTCGAGATCAAAGGACTGTCCTTCCCCTGTTTCATCCATCACATAAAGTTTAATCATGGCCTGTTTTCCCTTTTATTGAAGCCCTTGTAAACTTCATGTTATCTTTGGCTAATAAGCTAAATTTTAATATAAAGCAGCATTAAAGTCAACAATAATACAATATCTGGAAGCACAACAACCTTCAAAGATCACCCAGGTCCTTTACCTTGTTCAAGTTCCCTGGCCATGGTTTCATGCCCTAATCGAGCCAAAACTCGATCAGGCGTTATCTGTTAATCGTTATTGGTCACAGGTCTCGAAAGGCCCATACCTGAGATGGTATCTCACCTCTGGCAGAGATACAAGAATGGCGATCAGGAGGGGTTGAATAACTGATAACACCTAATTGAGAGTTCTTCGCCCATTTAGGGTCATCCTTGGAAACCAATATCCATAAGGACCGTGTCAACTATATGGCCGGAGACAAGCCAGACGGGGATGACCTGCCGAAACGAAGAGTCCTGGAACATGTATAACTATCTGAAATTGGAGTTATCTTGATGGCATTTTGAATGGGGCCGTCCAGGTGGAGTGTTGGAATGCGGCATGATGGTCAAAACCGAATGAGAACATAATGCTCTATTACTCGCAACATCTTGGTCTTTCTCAACGGTCTTGGGAGCTCAGCAATCTCTTTCCAGAGGCTAAAGACATGGGTAGCAATGCCCGGCAGCGTGCCACCAGCCGGAGGCTCTCTCAGCCTCTCGGGAGATCCAAACGGGAACTAGCCGTCGCCATGGTAGTAACACTTGGCAAGCCCCAGTGCGAGGGCGAGACCATCGGTCGTTGAAATATCCAGATTCCCTGAGCCATAAATATTGTCAAAGGTCATGGAGCCCACTTTGAGGCCATACTTATCATAGACATCCGAATAGAGGACGTATCCGATCTTGCTGCCGCCAGCATCATAGATCTCCGTGTTCATTACGTAACCAACTCTCTTGCCATGATCTCCGTACAGGTCATTATGGGAAATATACCCTATTCTATTGCCTGAAAGGTCGTAGAGATTGTTCTGGCTGATCCGTGCCACCCTATCCATGTTACCCTCCCATGTTCCGGCACCGACTCTTTTGCCAATCCACTTTCTTGAAGGGGAAAACCTTTTTTGGTAATGATATCCCATATGTCCTTACAAGGCAATGAGCAATTTGCCTGGCGAGAATCAACAGTGGAACAGGGCCAGTTCGCCGTCCGTCCTGCGATCAGTTGAATCGAGTTGGGGATAACATCTCTTCCCCCGTTGTCCCTTACTAGAAGATGTGTATGATTGCACGTAACTACGAATTCAGCACACTCAGCCCGAACCGCTTCTTGGCTTCGAAAACCCAGCGGAGATATCGGCGGCGGTCGGTGGCAAATTTCAGAAGAAATTCTCTCTTATGGCAACGATGAGTAATGTGCCAAACATAGCCGGGAATGTAATGCCTATTCGCCCGAGGCATTTTCCTAGCCCCTTTCTTAACAGGGCCATTCTCATGCCAAAAATGGCCTTCTAAGCCCTAAAACAGGGCACCTTTCACACTGTTCCCTCAAAATTTCAGGTACTTGCCTTGGTTCGACCCCAGCCTAGCAGCCTAGCAGCCTAGCAGCCTAAGCCTCCTCCTTGTTCTATAGTTAACACAATCTGAGGAAAA
>JAFDIC010000559.1 GCA_019308525.1 Deltaproteobacteria bacterium | reverse complement strand
TCTTCCAGTTCTTCATTCCATTGCCCGAGAGAATACCCATACCACGGTGCCTTTGGGGTCAGCTTGGGCAATCCCAACTCCTCCCAGATCTTCTTCGCGTTCTCCATGTACTCCCTTTGTGGCAGTGAAATGGGTGGATAGGGTTCTTTCAATATGGCGTTTACCAGTAGGGCAGAGTCATTGGCCGGGTCATGAAGAGAGGCCACGTGCTCAAGATCAAAAGGAGGGGCATGACCCTTTTCAAAGCCTTTGACTATCTGAACATCCGAGTGTGGCTTCATCCTGTAACACATGGCCCACATCACTGCATCAAGGTCTTCGGGGTCGATATCCATGTCCACGGCCACCAGGATTTTCCCCACACCCTGGTGAAAGGTTGAGGCTGAAAACAGGGCGCGCCAGACCTCTGCCTCTCTGGGTTTATCCATCTGTATGATGATGAGTTTCCTCAGGTTGGTGAGAGGTTCATGGAGAACCACCCTGCTGACCGCCTTTATCCGGCAAGTGTTCTTGAGGTGGTTGAGGAACATGGGTTCGTACCCGATCTTCTTTACCACAGAGCTCTCACTGGGTGTCACTTGACTGATCCAGGAGACGAAGATGGCGTCCTTCCTGTGTGTGATGCACGTGACTTCCATGAAGGGATTGTACTGCCTGGGATGCATGTAGCCGTGGGATTCACCGAAGGGCCCCTCGGGTTCAAGAAACTCCGTGGAGATCTTACCCTCGATAACTATCTCCGCGTCTGCCGGTACTTCTATGTCCACGGTCTTGCATTTGACCACTCTAATGGGTTCGCCTACAAGTGCGCCGGCGACCGCCATTTCATCTACGCCATAGGGGACCTTCTGAACCGCTGCATAGGATACAGAGGGAGGAGCACCTATTACCAGCGCGGCTTCTAAGGGAAGACCTTTTTCCTTGCACTTCTCCCAGTGTATCATGATATCCTGCCCGAGACCGCTGGGAAATACTCCTACCTTCCTGGGGCCCTTGAGCTGACCCCGGTAGTTTCCGATATTGGGTACACCTGTTTCAATGTCCCTGGTTATCCAGTGGGAGCAGGTCGTGTAAGGAGCATTGTCAAACCCTGGAGTCGAGATGGGGACCGGAAAACGGTCCGTCCCGTTACCCTCCCTGTTCAATTCATCCCCGGTAATAATCACTTCCTGTGCAGGGCCCGCTTCCACCAGAACTGGGGGTACAGGGGCCTCGAAGGCCTTTCTCCACACTTCGCCCACTTCTTCCCTCTTGCATCCAACGCCCGTGCAATATATCTCAGGATTGGCCGCAAGGGCCCCCACCACCACCGGGATGTCATACTTTCTCCCCTTGGAGTCCGTGACCTTTTCAAAGAGAAAGGCCTTCCTGTCTTCTTCCGGGATACCGCCCCTATACTGCCATCGGACCAGGGGGTGTAATTCCGTGTCCTTGTTGATCTCCCTGGCTATCCGAATAAGAAGGCCCTTTTCTTCCAGCAATTGAAGGTGCTCGTGAAGATCCCGATATTTTCGTTCGCTCATCAATATCCTCCTTTAACCGCTTGATCTTTCTTCAAGCTCCAAAGTTTATTCTTGATTTTTCTTGATAATAGTTCCACACCTTTTCAAACTGGGGCTGCCGCCACAGGCGCTCGCCTATCTCCAGTTCGGCATACGACAGAGTTTTGGGGTCCCCGATCTTGCAGGCTTCCAGGAGCTTTTGGGCATTGTCTTCGAGATAAACGGATCCGAAAAATGCCCCCTTCACGGTTTCCGCAACAACCACCGCCCCATGTCCGCGCATGATCAAGGCTCTACAGTGGCCCAGCAAGGTGGCGAGAGCATCCCCTCTCTCCCCGGTATTGACATGCCTGCAATCGTCGTACACGGGTACACCACCGGAGAATATTGTTCCGTGATGCATCACGGGGATATATTCCCTCCCGGCGATGCTCAGGATAGTAGTCGCCGGAGGATGAATGTGGGCTATGGCATTTACATCCGTTCGCCTTCTGTAGATCGAGGTATGTATATGGATTTCAGATGGTACCTTGATCCCCTGCCCAAGAGGCTCGCCTTCGAGGTTTGCCCTCACTATGTCCCCGGGACCCAGCCCGTGACGGCTTGCGCCCCACGAATTGATGAAAATGTCTTCTGTGCCCGGGACCCGGGCGCTGACATGGCCGCTGAAATCGATGAGACCAAGGTATTCCAGCATCCTTACACAGGTGGCCACTTCTATCCGTAGTTCCTTTTTATCCGTCATTTTCCTTTCTCGTCATATTCGGGTGCGTTTTCGATCTGCTCCAGGTCATCCAGCCCCATGTGGGCCATGATACGGCTTTCAGCAGAAATGAAT
>JAFDIC010000068.1 GCA_019308525.1 Deltaproteobacteria bacterium | reverse complement strand
GACGTTGAATCAGCGCCTTGCGCCGCAAGCAACTGCGCCGCGGCAGGCAGGTTTTCAAAGAGAGGTACATCCCAGAGAGGGCGGAAACCCTGCCTCCCGTACCTGTGGAAGCGGCGCAGGCAGGGGCCTTGACGCGGATTTCCTCTCCACGCCCGAGACCTCCTCACTTCCTGTCGCGATTCTTCACAAGAGATTCTCTCCCAGTGTATAAAACGATTGTCGGGCCGCCCCCCTTGCGTTGAATGAGACCGAGTTCTTCCAGTTTTCGCAAGTCTCGCTGGAGGGTTCTCCTGTTCACGTTCGGGCAAGAGGATTCCAGATCCTTGATATGGATCTCTCCCTTGTCCATAAGCAAGGGACGCTCTCAAAAAATCAAAAATCTTTGTTGTTGAATTATTTAAGAGCGTCTCTCATCGTTTGTGGGCCAAAATTTCGTTTCCGGCTCACAAGAGGCGGATTCATGAGCCGGAAGAAAGGAAACCTGTGGCCATTTGATTGGTTCGCAGCAATGCAACACAAACATGTTTGAGTCGCACATTTCTCTTCTTGTGCGACACAACAAGATTTGTTTCCCTTGCATGCAACTCAACGGAGATCCTCCGTGATTTCAAGCACCCTGTGAAATGCTAAAATGGCAGCTCTGCGGCCTTTGCCTTCTCTTAACATGCTGATAATACCGGCTTTCTTGAACTCATCAAGTATCCGGAAAGCACTATGCCTGGGAATCCTGGAACGGCCAATGAAATCCCCACTCTGGAAGAGTGGGCGGTCAAATAGTGCATCTATCGCCTGAATGGCATACTGAGAACGTGTGATTGCTGGCACTTTTTGCTTCATCTCCTCATAAAGTTCGAGAATCGCCCTTGCTTTGCGTGTGTTTTCCCTGGCTTGCTCAGCAACCGCTGTGAGAAAGAAACGAATCCAGCCCTTCCAATCTCCCTCTTCAGAGACGGCATTCAGTGAGAAATAGTATCGTTCCCGATTGCGTTCAAGGTAAGCGCTGATGTAAAACATGGGCTGAGAAAGAACCTTTTTTTCATAAAGAAATAGAGGCACCAACATCCGACCAATGCGTCCGTTTCCATCAAGAAGCGGGTGTATCAGTTCAAACTGAGCCTTGATCACGGCCAGTTGGACCAGCCGATCTTTTTCATCAAGTGGATACCCCCCATTTCGTTTTTTATCTTTTTTCATCTCGCCTCAATTTCTTTCAGCAATTTCTCCAATCCGTCTGCGATCTCTAGTTCGATGGCCAGCGTCTCACGGATTAACTCCGCCGGATCGTCGTCTGGAGCTTTTTCCGCAATCTGCTTATGAAGCACCTCCACGGTAAACAGGTTTTCCCTGTTGTGCCGCGTCAGCAGTTTGCGCTCCACATAGACCTTGACGAAAAGGATCTTGGCAATCTCATCAAATGCGGCTGCGGGGCCCTTTTCCCGATTTCAATGGCGGCCTTTAATTGTGCCGTCTTGGCTATGCCCATGCCGGGGATGGAAAGAAGCTCCTCTATGTGTGCGCGATCGATCCCGCTGATACCGTCAAATTGGGAAATAAGTTGGCGTGCCAGGTCTTCGGCTGATTGCCCGGATCGTCCGATGCGCAATAAAACCGCCAGAAGCTCTCCATCCGACAGCGCTTCAGGGCCCAGATAAAGCAGCTTTTCTCGTGGGCGCTCAGAAACGGGCCAATCCTTGATGGCCCCCCGTTCAAAATTGGGAAAGACATTGGGTTTGGTTTGATCTTTAGCCATGGACTGTCTCCTGAAGATCGAGCATTCCTTCGGCCTGCATTCTCTCACAGAAAGCGTCCAACTGCGCTCGGGCCAATCTGGACGGCTTGGTCTGACGATTTTCCCAGCGATTGACAGTGGCATAGCTCACGCCCAGCTCCCTGGCCAGATCTTCCTGGCTGATGGAAAGCTGCCGGCGGACCTCCTTGATCAAGGACGGGTAATCTGGATGCATCTGGATGCATAGGTTTCATTAGCATTTCCTTAAATGAACAATCAAGGGTAATAATGAAGGCAATTAGGAGTGTTATATTACTCAGAGAATTCATTGCAAGCACATTTTGTCAAGATCTTCTATACTATTCATTGTTGGCATCTTGTTTCCTTTGCGGGCGACGGTACCGCCAGAATGACCATTGCGAGAGAGTTCTTGATCAGATCTCTAATCTGGGGCTCAGGAATGAAGGGCGGGCGTCTTTGAAATATCGAGGGGGAAGGACCTGAACCATTCACTCCTTCTTTAGCTTGATCTTGAATTCTTTGCCCTTTTGCTCAATGTCGACTACACGGAATGGTGTGGAGGAGATGATTTGCTCAATTTCCTTGCGGGTGTAAGAATGGGGAGGGTTGATCCTCTGGTAGAGGGGGAAGAGTGCACACACTACCCTCTCCCTGAGGTCAAATGACTCCTTCCACTTTC
Organism: Deltaproteobacteria bacterium; assembly: GCA_019308525.1. The sequence goes on along the minus strand of JAFDIC010000068.1, from coordinate 9,871 downwards.
TGGAGTTCGCCCGGGATGAGACTTGGGCCGGGTCGTAGAACCAGGCTTCACCGCCCTGTTTGACTACCCGGTAGCTCTCCATGAGCACTTTGACGGGATCCTTGACCATATGGAGCATGCCGGTGCTTATGACCATGTCGTATGTTTCATCTTCAAAGCACAAATCCGATGCGTTGCCGATCCCGAAGCCTACCCTGTCGTCGAGTCCCTCCCTCAATGCGTTGAGCTGAGCCATTCTTACCAGCTTTTTGGAAAGGTCGATGCCCCATATTGATATCGCTTCAGATCTCTTTGCAATTTCAATGGGCAAATACCCCGGGCCGGTTCCCAAGTCCAGGATAATGCCCTGTTTCAAGTGCGAAACCACCTCCTCGGCCACTTCACGGTAGTACGTTTCTATGACCAGCCTGGTGGCTTTCTCATAGATGGAGGCAAAGAGTTCGGGAATTTTTTCCATACGTACCATCCTGTTCCTGGTCATAGATGCCGGTTTCTCCCGGGACACACGCTCCCAAGGCTTCCATATTATTATACTATTGCATTTTCCGCTACCAGTATGTATTTTGCCCTGTGGAGTGGTTTAGGTCCTGATCCATTTGAGGCAAAAGAGGGAAGGTTAGGGGGTACAGAAGGTATGATCAAGATCAATGAAAACTACTTGAAGCTCGAGGCCTCTTATCTTTTTTCTGAGATAGCGAAGAGGGTGTCAGCATACCAGGATGCCAACCCGGAAAGGGAGATCATCAAGCTGGGCATTGGCGATGTGACAAGGCCCCTGCCGCCAGCCTGTGTTGAGGCCTTTAAGAGGGCTGTAGTGGAGATGGGCGAGGACAGCACATTCAGGGGTTACGGGCCTGAGCAGGGATACCCGTTTCTGAGGGAGAAGATCGCCCTCCATGACTACCAATCCAGAGATATGGATATCTCTCCCGAGGAGGTTTTCATAAGCGACGGGGCCAAGTGTGACACGGGAAACATCCAGGAGATCTTTGCGACAGATATCAGGGTGGCACTCCCTGACCCCGTGTATCCCGTATACCTGGATACAAATGTTATGGCTGGACGCACGGGAGAGTACCGGAGCGGGAGATACGAAGGGATAGTGTACCTGGAGAGCACCAAGGAGAACGGGTTTATTCCGGGTATCCCCCGGGAACCCGTGGACCTGATTTATCTATGTTTCCCTAATAATCCCACAGGGGCCACAATAACCAGGGCCATGTTAAAGCAATGGGTGGATTTTGCCAGGGAAGTGAAGGCGGTCATCCTTTATGATGCTGCTTATGAGGCATTCGTAAGAGAAGAAGATATTCCCCGGTCCATATACGAGATAGAGGGGGCCAGGGAAATCGCGGTCGAGTTTCGAAGTTTTTCCAAGACCGCGGGGTTTACGGGAACAAGGTGTGCCTTTACTGTTATTCCCAGGTCATGCATGGCATATACTTCAGGGGGTGAAAAATACTTCCTCCATACCCTTTGGCACAGACGTCATAGCACCAAGTTCAACGGGGTTTCCTATCCTGTCCAGAGGGCTGCGGAGGCGGTTTACAGCGAAGAGGGAAAGGAACAAACAAGGTCCCTTGTGGACTACTACCTCAGAAATGCCTCCCTCATAAGGGAGAAGATGATCGAACTCGGCTATGAATGTGTGGGCGGAGAGAATTCTCCCTATATCTGGATGGACGGAAAAAGAGATTCCTGGGAGTTTTTTGACCTTCTGCTGGAAAAGGCGGGTGTGGTTTGTACTCCAGGTGCTGGATTCGGAAGGTGTGGCCGAGGATTCATAAGGATCAGTGCCTTTAATGATTACAACAAGGTAGATGAGGCCATGGAGAGGATCAGGGAGGCACTAGCAGGAAATCAATAATAGAGGGCTTCTTCGGCTCCTCTGACATTGGGAGCGGCCTGGGAAATATTTGACTGGTCACATGGCCTCTGCCAGTGTTCCGTAATCCTTGTATTCTTCTTCCTGAGAATCAGATTCATCAATTACACAGCCGGCATCAACTTCAAAGTAGGATTCCACATGCAGGTTTGGGTTATCCTCAATCATTTTTTCAACCACATCATTTGCTTCTTCAACACTTGAAAATTCTTTTTCCAGTGTCTCCTTGTGTTCATAGACCTTTAATATCATTTTCATGATGGACCTCCTCCTTGACTCTCCCCTGAAGGGCTTGTGACGTGATAGTAAGGCTACTAGCAAGAAGCATTCCAAATTGGCCAAAGCTTGATTTATCAATACATAACGGGCAGTTAAGTAAGCAGGCCAGGGGTTTGGCACAAAATGAGTACCGACAATTTTCGTCACAAAGAATGACGCAAATTGTCCCAGGAAGCCGGGGCACATCGCCGGCCTTCCGGACGGATTCGTGATTTCTGGTTCAATAACTGGTGGCTTCACAAAAGCTCCCAAAACCGCCAGCCGGACCTGAGGAGCCTGCCCCTGATTCCACGCGGATCATCCAGAAGCCTTTGAAATTACTGGATTCCTGCCTCGGTGGAAATGACTGAAATGAGCACTTTCAGACTCTTTACGAGTTCGTCAATGACTGGGGTTCAATACTATTGCTGAGCGAAATAGAGGTCGCGGAACTGCTTCAACAGAGACCTCAGGGTCTTGACATTGCCAAGGTCGGTAGTCTGTTTCGCCTTCATAGCATAGACCAGCATCTTGTGGAGGAGGGATAACTTCTCTGCATATTTTTCTGCGCCGATTTTGATCCTTTGTGTCAAGAAGTACTGGCTGACAATTTCCTGTAACCCATCGGCGTGTTGTTCCTTGTTCATGATCCATCGCACCAGTTGGTTGTAGTTTAGGGGACTTTGCTTTTGCAGCCTGATGATCTCTTTCATTGATTTTTCTATGGTAGTGATGTTTTCTGCTATCATATTGATCCTGGCCTCATCGTCGTAGATACCGCAGGGTATTTCACAGTGGGCAAAGGCCCTGGGGGCGGTAAGGACGAGGGCCGAAACAACCAATACTATTTGAAGCATCGCCTTTCTCTTCATTTTGATATTCTCCTCTCTTCTTGGTCATTGATTCACGAGCGCGAAAATGCGGGTTCGAAATAAGCACCCAAGAGGAGAATAGGGCGTCACGGTGCATATGTCAAATCATTCGGGGTTACACGCGAAGTGTATGAATCTCACGGGGCTGTGGAGTGAGGAGAATTCTCCGGGATATGGCATCTCCTGTTGGGCTGAGATGAAAGCTCAATGGGAAGCAACTTGATGGCAGGAGTTGAGTTCCCCTGGAAAAAGCGTTTCCTTTTTTCCCGGGATCCTAGTAAGAAGTGGTGGGGGAGGCTGAGGAAGAGTCAGGAGATGTAGCTCAACGGGAGACAGTATGCAAAGTTGGTATATATTCGCTATTCTGGCCCTTCTTCTGTTGGGGACCCAAAGGTTCTTCTACAAGGTGTCTGCGGAGAAGGGGTTCAATACGGTCGTAACCACCACATCCTTCATGGCCACTGTGGCTGTCCTGAGTACCATCCTCTTCCTGGTGCAAGATAGACCCCTGTCAGGCCTCAAGTCTTTGATCCTAATAAGTGCCATAAACAGCGGAACCTTCCTCGTGGCCACCATTTCCCACATAGAGGCACTGAAAAGGGTTCCCTCTTCAGTGGCTTACCCTATCATAAGGCTGAATGTCGCGGTGGTGGTCCTCTTTTCCATTGTGTTTTTCAAGGATCGACTGACCTCCTACCAGATAGCCGGGATAGTTACTGCCATAGTCGTGATCCTGCTACTTGCCAGGGATGCCCAGAAAGGTGATTCACAATTCAAAGCGGCAAAGAAAGGAATGGCATATGTGTTTGTCTCCCTTTTCTGCGGTGCTGGAGCCACGATTTCCAGCAAGTTCGCGGCCCTGCATACAGATAAGCTCGCCTTCATGGCCCTTTCCTACACCATCTCCATGATCTGCTCCTTTGGCCTGAGAAAGAGGATGGTAGTGGAAAGCGTTCCAGGAGATACCCGGAAAGCGGTTATCCTTGGCATGTCTATGGGGCTGATTAATCTGGGCGGGTTCTATGCCTTTTTGGAGGCACTGTCGAGCGGCCCCCTTTCCATTATCGCATCAATTATGGGGATGCATTTTGTCATCTCCATTCTCCTGTCATCTCTCATATACAAGGAGGCCTTGACCCCGACAAGGTGGGTGGGAATGACCTTGACTATCCTTTCCGTCATCCTCGTGAGACTCTAGGACAGACTATTGGCCCCTTGGTTCGGAAGAGCACGAAATGAATGCCTCAAATCTGAATGACCTCTTGACCGAATATGCAAAGGCAGTGGTGTGACAGCTCCTCATCTTTCCCAAATCGACCAATTATCTGGATCCCCTGTGGCAAGCCTGCATCATCCAGTCCTGAAGGGATGGACAGGACAGGAAGGCCTGCGTGGGTCCAAGGCAGGTTCATTATGGGATCCCCGGTAGTTTCCAGACCCCTGGGGGGGTGATCAGTGGCAGAAGGGCATATCCAGTAATCTATACCTTCAGAATCCATGAGCCTTTCAAGTTGATTGCGAAACTTGATCCTGGATTCGGAAAGCCTTTTGAGTTCATCCTCACTGACGGTCATACCTTTCCTTATGATCTCAGTCGTCCTGGGCCTGTAAAGGGCTTCATATTGCCGGTACCAGAAAGAATGCACCCTCGCCATCTCTCCCGCTATCAGCCTGTTGTGGTTTTCGTTGATGGTATTGATATTCGCAAGGGCATTGATGCGTATGACTTCCAGGCCTGCATTCAGGAGGTCTTGAACCCGTTTTTCAAAACAGCGGCGTCCATGGTCCGTGGCCTGGTCCAGGTATGGTCCTTCAGGTACGGCAAAGACGGGATTTTGGTTCAAGGCCTTTTCATCAATCGAGCGCCAGTCTTCAGCTAGAATTGACATAAACGGTTCGATCCCTGAAAGGTCTTTGCAGAACATCCCAGCATGGTCTGCGGATTTGGAGAAAGGTATCACCCCGGCAAGGGATATTCTCCCAAAGGAGGGTTTGAAGCCTATTACTCCGCAGAAAGAAGCAGGCCTTATCACAGAGCCTACGGTCTGGGTGCCGAGGGCGAGCAAGAAGAAATCCATGGCAACTCCGGCAGCGGAGCCGCTACTGGACCCCCCCGGGGTGTGTTCAGGATCATAAGGGTTTCTGGTCGGGCCGGGCTCAAAATAGGCAAATTCCGTTGTAACCGTCTTTCCTATAACTATAGCACCTGCGCTCTTGAGCTTGGACACGCAAGTGGCTTCCACCCCGTGAAAGAGCTCAGGGGGCAAGTTTGAGCCACACCTGGTTGGAAAGCTCCAGACTCTAAAGATATCCTTAACGCCCATGGAGACCCCAAAAAGCGGAGGCCTTGAATCAGGATCAGGGTATCTTTCTTTCAAAAGGGATGCCTCTTTCAAGACCCTTTTCCTGTCAAAGGTGCCTTCTACTAGAGCGTGGATTTTGGGATCGAGAGACTCGATCCGATCACATACCTCTTGCATATGATCCAGGAGGTCAATCTCTCCGGAGCGTAGCCCGGTTATCGTATCAAGGGTTTTCATAAACAATACCGTCACAGAACGACAAGAGGGGCTCCTGGGACCCGGCGAAGCGAATGTGTCACCACGATCAGGGGGAGGCTTAAGAATGGGGTTCTACAACCAGGATAAGCCCCTCAATATCCTCAACCCTGACCTGGATTCCCTCTTCGATGGGGGAGAATCCTTTGGGCGCCCTCGCCTTCCAGAGTTCGCCCCGGATCAATATGTAACCAAAGGGGTCCAGGCGTTCCCGTGTAACCCCTTTGGCCCCTATAAGAGGATTGTTCTTCTTGGCCGGCTTTTGCTCATAGGATCGCCATAGGAATGGGAAGAGTATAATATCTTTGCCGATCCACAGGATGATGCAGCCCCAGAAGACCCACGGCGACACCTCAACCCACCTCCGGATAAACAAGAGCCCGAAGACCAGGAGAGCCAAGGCAGGCATCTGCAAAAGGATATACTTGATAAGGGTCCTTGTGGACCACCTCTCCTTCTCGGCGGCCAAACGGGTCCTCCCGTAAGTTGTCTGAAATCCTTTTCGAGGCTTTTTGCGCTGCCTGCAAAAAGGCCCTTCATAACGGCGTTTTCTTGCGCAAAACGATCGCGTCAAAAGGCAAGAACTCCTCTAAGAATCCAACAAAATCAGATCCAGTTCAACCATTTTCTGGGTGTTGCCGGGATAATGAGAGGGTGGAAGCAGTAAATGGGCAATGTCTATTGCCGAGGAGTGCTGTATCCTATAGAATTGAGATACAATGAGCCCTGGGGCGTCATACAGGCAAGAGAGGTGGGAGTAGGAAATGAAAGAAACGGCTCAGGTTGCTGACGTAGTTATTATTGGTGGAGGGATCATTGGTGTGAGCACGGCATACTACCTTGCCAAGAGAGGGGCAGGTAGGATCGTACTTCTCGAGAAGAGTATGCTCGGGTCCGGGGCGACAGGCAAGTGTGCAGGCGGGATTCGCATGCAATTTTCTACTGAGATAGACCTCCGCTTCTCCATCCTGAGTCGAAGGGTCTTTGATACCTTTGAGGATGAATTTGGTGTAGATCCCGAATTTCATCCCATTGGCTACCTGTTTGTTGCTTCCAGGAGGCGGCAAATGGAGGTCCTTGAGCAGACAGAGGAAATGCTGGCCTCCGCGCGCATTGAAGTGGAGGTTTTGGGTCAAGGAGAAATCCACAGAAGGTGGCCGGAGGTGAGGGTGGCGGACCTGGTGGGTGGATCCTATACCCCTGGTGACGGCTATGCAGGACCCAACGAAGTGCTTCACGGGTTTGCAAAGGGGGCAAGACGTCTGGGGGTCAAGATCAGGGAAGGGGTTAAAGTCACCGGGATCAAGGTGACGGGGGGGCGAGTCGAGGCTGTTGAGACCTCAAGGGGGGAGTGGATTTCGACTCCCGTCCTGATCAATGCGGCAGGACCCTACGCAACGCACGTGGCACAAATGGCCGGATTGGAACTGCCCGTTCGACCCCTGAGAAGGCAGGTGTTCTTCACAGCGCCTTTCGAATCGCCCCCGTGCTTACCCATGGTTATTGACCTGGAATACGGCTGGTACGCGCGCAGGGAGGGTAAGGGGTTTCTTTTGGCAGGGCCCCAAGACAGGGAAAGTTCCTTCAACGAGAGCACGGACTTTGACGGCAAGGAATGGGCTGCCGCAAGGGCGATTCACCGGATCCCGGTGATGAAACATGCGAGAATCGCAAGTGGTTGGGCCGGGCTCTACGAGATCTCGCCTGATCACCACGCCATAATCGGCGCCTTCCCAGAGGTGAAGGGGTTCATCTGCGCAAACGGTTTCAGCGGGCACGGTTTCCAGCACAGCCCTGCTGCGGGGATGTTGGTTGCCGAGATTGTCACAGAAGGGAATGCAAAAAGCTTGGACATCTCCTCCCTCAGGCCCGAGCGTTTCAGAGAGGGGGATCTTATCTATGAATCCCTCACCGCCTTCAAAGATTGATGGCTTCGTAAAAAGACCAAATTCCATTCCGCATGCTCATGGCCCTCAGCACAGCCTAAGCGTAACGCCTGCTCCTTGGATAGCGCTAGAGCGGGGAGATGGGGGTTTTTCTGGAAGCCATCAGCTTTTATTTGGCTAGTTTTACTTGGAGATCCAGCTTTTCCTTCCTGCGTTGAATGGTGATGGTCACTATATCGCCGATTCTCCTGACTGCGAGGGAGGCCTTCAACTCTGCGATATCTTTGACCGGGCGATTGTCCACGGCCATGATTACATCTCCTTCTTCCATGCCCGCCTCCTTGGCACTACTGCCGTGACTGAAGCCCTTAACCTCAAGTGTGCCCCCGGTTGTATCAACGCTGATGCCGAGCTTCGGAGGGGGAGATACCTTGGCTTTGCCAGGAAAGACGATGAAATCCGCAATGGCGACCTCCAGGGAACCTCCCGGGTCAGGCAGGATGATGGCATGTTTTATGCCGAGGCGGCGATGGACCCTGCTTGGGATTCCTGATCCGTACTCGAGATGCCCGTTGCCTGCCAGTACAACAACTCGATAGTCAGGGTTCTTTGTGAGAAACTCGGCAATGGTCTCTGCCATGGTTTCATCCCGGACGTTCTGGGCCTGGTGGAAATATTCAAAGACCTTTGGGGCTTGACCTCCCGGAAGTTCTACCTGATGCATATCAAAGGCCTTCCGGAGTCGTTCTTCATATGAAGCGTCTTCAAAGGCCAGTTCTTCAGGGATCCTGGCCCTTTCTTCTCTACCCAGTTTTTCGAGCCCCACCTCTGCGACCCGGCTTACCAGCTCGTTGTCTTGGTTCAAGGCAATTACAGGGATCCTTTCCCTGCGGGCGTATTGTAGGATATCCCTGTAAAGATTGTAGTTGTATCTCCAGGTACTGAAATAGCGGGACTCCCTCAAAAAGGTCTCTTCGTCAATAGTTCCTGATACATAGCGATCCAAGGCCTCTTGGTAAGGCCTTTGGAACATTTCCATCCCTATGGCAAGCTTTGGATAGAGCTGGCGAAGTCCGCGTATCACCTCAAGTTGAACCAGGTGGTCCCCGTAACGATCATGTTTTTCCCCAACGAATACGACCTTGCTAAGCGCCGCCTTGGAGATGATTTCATTGAGGGGAAGAAGGGATTTCATCTCAATGCCGGTGACCGGCGGAGGAACATCAAACCTGATCCCACGTGAGGCCTTTGGAGATACCTTTTCCTTGATTCGTCCCTTCTCAAACTCCACCATGCTGTATCCCCCGTAATGGAAGAGTTTCGTGATCACCAGTGAAACCTCCCCGGGATCTTTGGCCAGGGCCAGTCCCAGAACCCCTTCGGAGTCAAAGGGATTCATTCGAACCCGGAGAGAGAAACCGGACTCTTGTCCCTGTTTCGGTGGAAACAGAGAACCAAATTCCTTTTGCGGTCCCAAAAAGAGAACACTGCCCTTGGTAAGTTCTTTATGTGAGAAATCCCCGGGGTCCACTACTGAAAAACCCCTCTTCTTGAGTTCTTCAACGAGAGCTTCATAAACATGTTCCTGCTCTTCAGGCAACACGACTTTACGATTTGGGTCTCCCAGGAGCCTGCTCAATAGAGGCCTTTTCTCTGCCCTTGAAAGGCTGCGAAACAGGTCATAGTCCGGGTCAAGAATGATTTTCAGCGGCCTTTCGCCCCTTTTCAGTGTGATCATCTGTTCGAAATCCTCCAACAGGATAGTGCTCCTCTCGGTCCTGTCATTGAAGAGCAAAGTCAGCGGAACGGCAAGGGGCAAGATGCTGTTCTGGATCCGGATCCTGAGCTCCAGTGAATATCCTTCTCTTGAATGGTAAAGGTTCACTCCATTCATTTTGAGGTTGATCATGCCCTTCGTGCTGAGCCAGAAACGGAAAAACTCGTGGAGGTCTTGACCGGATGCTTCCGAGAAGATAGTCACCATGTCTTTCCATGTCGTTAATTGAAAGCTCTTCCTGGCCACGAGCATTCTAAGACCCCTGAGGAATGCCTGCCCGCCGATACGACTCTTCATCATGTGAAATATCATCGCTGCTTTGCCATACCCAACAGCGCGAACAGCCCGGTCATTAGAGCCTTGAAAATCCCTTACGGTGATCTCGTTCCCAGGCCTGACGTAGCTTTCAAAGTCCTCAAGGAGTTTCCTCCGATATTGCCAACCCTCTCCTTTTATCTGCTTGTAGTGATGATCTGCTAGATACGTGGTCAAACCCTCGGACCAGTTTCCCTGCCTGGGATCCACGTAGATGGAATTCCCAAACCAGGAATGCAAGATTTCGTGTCCCAGGGATGTTTCGGGTATAAAGGGGAGTTTGAGAACCTGCCGGCCCAGCAAAGTAAAGGTAGGCATCC
>JAFDIC010000558.1 GCA_019308525.1 Deltaproteobacteria bacterium | reverse complement strand
GCCGTCCTTTCCTCAACCTTTGAGACTCGTCCCTGCAGTCCTGCAACCAGTCTCCTGGCCCGTTCAGGCACACCGCATACCTCTCCTATCCTGAGGATAGCCTCCAGCAATTCTTGCACGTTCCTGGGATTGACGATATACACCCGGATCCCTGCCTGCTCCAGGATCTTTATGACGCCCGGGTCGTTACCGTCAACAGTACCAATAACAAGGTCCGGGGATAAGCTGATGATCTTCTCCACGTTCAGATTTATGTAACTCCCCACCTTGGCTTTTCTGCGGGCGTCAGGGGGATACTGGCTGAAGGTGGTGACCCCGACCACCCTATTCCCGAGCCCCAGGAAATAGAGGATTTCCGTGAGGCTCGGGGCAAGGGGAATGATCCTGGTTGGGGCACCTTGTAACCTCACCTCTCTCCCCAACGCATCCTTGAAGGTCCCACCATTAGAGTCGAGCACAGAACTCAACAGGCCTGCAAGCACAATAGTGAAGGCCATAAAACTCTTGTAGTCTTTCATGCCTCTCTTAATCGCCCCATATGTATTCTTCTTTTGTGAAAGGAACTCTAATGCTCGTAGCCTAGTGTCAAGAAAAAGGACCTCCCTGCACCAGGGTACCCCGAAAGAGTGGAATTTCCGGCTGAATCATAAAAATTGCCCACGTAGGTTTCATAACCCTTGTCAAAGATGTTATTGCCCTGAAGAACTATTTTCCAGTGCTCGTGCAAGCCCTGCTCGATCTTCAGGTCTGTTGTCCAGTAACTGTCCAGGACTTTTTCAGGCTCAACAGCAGTGTCAGTGGCATAGTGGCCTGGTCTATCACTCACATACCGGACCGTAACATTGGCAGTCAATCCAAACCCTGCCCAGACAGTGAAGGTCCCCTTGAACAGGTCGTCCGGAGTGTAGAGTGCCTGACGCTTGGAGCCGCCTTTCCTTTGTTCCTTGGCATCAATTTTCGTATAGTTGAGCGCGAAGACCGTGTTGTGAAAAGGCCCGATCCTTGTTCCCAGGTCCCAGCCGTCCGCCTCATAGGTATCCAGGTTTTGCGGTCGATAGAAAAAAGTTGCATCCGGGACCCAGCGTATCTTGTCCTTAATATCCCATTTGAAATAGGAACCCGTGAGAAACACCTTGCCGTTGAAAAGGCTTTGTTCCAGGGTCCCATCACTGTGCCATCCTGTTTCGGGCTTCAGGTTGGGGTTTCCCTCGGCGCCCATGCCCCATCCCCAGTCTTCACGGGGCCAGAATAGATCATTGGGCGTGGGAGCCTTGAAGTGCTTTCCCCTGCTGAACTTCAGGGCTGTGTTTTCAAGGGGATTGAATACCAGGCCAAATCTTGGGACGTTTTCATGCCCAAAGGTCGAATGGCTTTCATGCCTGATCCCAGCAAGGGCCTTGAAGTATCTCCAGGGACGGTATTGGGCCTCGGCGTAAATTCCCTTGGAATATAGATGGGCCTTGTTCTTTACCCTGGACCCGGGTATCTCCAAACCACTGCCACCCAGGTTCACGGTCTCATTTTCCCAGTCATAGTCCCTGTAATCAGCCCCGAGCAAGAGGCTGGATCCCCTGAAAGGCCGAACTTCCATGTTCCCTTCTATCGTGGAAAACTGGTTGGCGGTCCAGGTCTTGCTCCCCGGCACGGCACCCGTAAATGAGTCGTAGTAACGTGTCAAATTATAGTTCTCCATGTAGGTATAATCACCCCTGACCTTGAAGCTCAATCGATCCGAGGGATTGCTCCTGACCTCCAGGACCATGTGGGCATCTTTGTCGCTGCCCCTGTCAAGGGTGCTTGCCGCGTCACTGCTGTATACTTGCAATCCGTTTACAAAAAAACTCTGGGTCCCTGGAGGAGGCTGCAGGCCGGGCCTCCCGTACTTCCTGTCAATGTAGTCCCCGTAAAAGCTTATTTTTAGGGCATCCCATCCATCGTGTACCAGTTTGAGGGATATGTCCTCGTGTCTGAGATCGCTGTTGTCTCGAAATCCATCGGTTTCAAGGAGATTTCCTGTCAAATAGTACCCGATATCACCGGAAGGATACATCCCCTGTTCAAGTGCCAAGTGGTAAGTGCCCTGTGAACCGTAACCGGCGCTCAAGTCCAGATCCGTCCTCTCACGCCTGGGGCTCTTGGTGATGATGTTGATGGTCCCTGCCATCGCGCCGGTACCATAGAGCAAGGATCCTGACCCCTTGACGACCTCGATCTCTTGGATGTTGTTGAGGGGGATTCTTGACACATCTGCCGTACCGAGGGAAGGTGAGTTCACATTTACGCCGTTTACGAAGACCTGGGTCCCGTCACCACCCATCCCCCGTATGTGTATTTCCTGGGATGCACCTCCATAATCTCCATA
>JAFDIC010000557.1 GCA_019308525.1 Deltaproteobacteria bacterium | reverse complement strand
TGACGCGGGTGTCATGGAAGTGATGGGGATTCCCAAGACTCATGAGCCGCTGCTCATAATGCCCGTTGGCTACATTGCCTAAGTTTCCATATCCCATATGCCCGTCTTCATATGCTTCGCGGTTCCAAAACCAGTTTGAGGCCATCCAAGATTTGTTCCAATTTATCCTTGGATACCTTACCTATCTTTTCCGCTAGGTCTCTTTTATCAACGGTATATATCTGGGTCACGTTTACCACACTTTTCTTGGGCATGTTGGCTTCTCCCTTTTCCAGTACAACGTTCCCCGGTGACTTCGCTCTTCTCAGATTTGATGTTATTACACAAACAACCACCGTATTGATCAGGCTCGCACTAAAAACATCGTTTTGAATCACAATGTGAGGATGGCGATACCCTGGTGCAGACCCCCTGGGCTCGCCCAGATCAACCCAATATACCTCTCCCTGCTCAATTACCATGGCTCTGTCGCTGCCCTCTTTCCGTGTTTTTTCTTATGCCTTTTCCCTACCGCTCTCTCCTCCGGACTCTCGCCTGAATAAGCCGCGTTCAATTGACGAAGTAATTTTTCCGATTCTTTCTTCTTTATGAATTCCTCGACCGCGAGGGAAAAAACCTTCGAGCGGGACATATGGAGGTCCTTGGCAAGCTCTGAGACTTTTTTGAATAGACTCTCCGGCACAGAGATGGCGGTCTTAATGCTTTGGCCCATTTTTCTTCCTCGATTTTGTATGAACAAATTGACCCAAATTCTTAATACCCTTGCTCCTACCAAAAGTACAAACATTTTCTGTCTACAGTCAAGTCTTTTCTGAAGAGGTCTCTATACCCAGCTAGAAAATGTGTGACCTCAGCCCACCGCACTTTTCCTTGACAAGGAGAGAAGGGTTTAGGTAGGTTACCATAGTGGAAGGGATTCAACCAGTTTACCTATTGCTGAATTCCATATCATTATCCTTAATGTGATTCTGCTGAATCCCACGTCTGTGAAGCGGGGCGTAGTCTCCTCCTTTTTGTCCTTGAACCCTTTCCCTATGAGGACATGAAGCCGTCAATCCAGTTCGTAGAGAGAGAAGATGGTGTAAGAATAGCCTACACGAAATTTGGGAAAGGCCCGCCTCTGGTATATCCCGCTCCCTGGGTGACGAGCATTTTTCTTTTTCTCGAAGATCCTGTTCTGAATCGCTTCTGGGAGCAGTTTGCACAGGAGCTGACTGTAGTCTTTTACGACAAGCATGGATGCGGTCAATCTGATAGGGATCGTGAGGAATTTACCCTGGAAACTGAGCTTCTGGACCTTGAAACAGGAATTGGGGATCCCAGCAGCCAGATGCCTACCTTGTGCAACCGGAGAGACCTTGTCCCTTTCACGGTGTAAAATCAAGGTCGGCACCTCAATCGCAGAAAGAAGTTCCCTAACGTCCAGGGAGGTACGCAAGCTCAAGGAGCTTAGCCGCGACATCGGGAGTACATGATTCCCTCTGAAACCGAGCAAGTGCCCGGGATTGCTTTGCATCCGGTCCTGGCAGGAAGATATCGGCCTCAGCGGCCATAAAGTGTGCTTGTGAGATTCAGAAAGCAATACACAAGAATTTAAGACAACTCAAAGTTCGCGTGGGCATTAATACGGGTGAGGTAGTAAGACGTGAAGGCAGGCATCCTTTCGGTCAGGCAGTAGTTGCCGCCTCGCGTATTGCCTCAAGGGCTGAGGGCGAGCAGATTCTGGTTTCAGATGTGACCAGGCAACTGACTTCCGGCAGCAAGTTCCCTTTTGTGGAGAAGGGGAGATTCAAACCCAAAGGCTTCAATGGGAGCATAAAACTGCATGAAGTGAAATGGAAGGATTGATCCATAGTCCAAGCCTTTGAAATCGCCTGACATCCCAATCCCTGCGGGGACATTAAAGATCGAGGAGGTTGGAAGAACCATGACCATAGATCCGGCTTTGGTTTCTCCATGTGGTCTTTATTGTGGGGTATGTGCCATCTACATTGCCCACAGGGATGGTAACCAGAAGTTCAAGGAGCGGCTGTTGGGTCTTTACAAGGGAGAGGTGCCCGGTAAAGGGACGCTTCCCAACAGCGAGAGCCTGACAATAGAAGACATCAAATGCCGTGGCTGCAAGTCAGATGAGCAGTTCATGCATTGTCGGCAGTGCGAGATCAGGCAGTGCACCAATGAAAAAGGCTATATCGGATGTCATCAATGTGACGAATTTCCCTGCCAATACATTGAGGAGTTTTCCATGACCGTGGGCAAGAAAGTGATTCTGCGGGCCATTCCCTATTGGCGTGAGGTAGGTACTGAAAAGTGGATCAAGGATGAAGAAGCCCGCTACGTTTGCCCGGAATGCGGCAACAAGTTGTTCCGCGG
>JAFDIC010000556.1 GCA_019308525.1 Deltaproteobacteria bacterium | reverse complement strand
GATCTCCTTCTTGACCTGGCGAAATTCCCTGATGGCCCCACCGAGCCCCTTACCGATTTCAGGGAGCCTCCTGGCCCCAAAGATAAGGAACACTATGACCCCGATGACTATCAATTCGGTTGTTCCTAGTCCAAACATCAGGCCCTCCTGCGTTTTCGGACTATTCTAATCCACCTGGCTCCAAAAAGCCACGCATTATGTGAGGAGGATCCCTTCGAAGGATGCCTTCCCTCACCCCTTGAACTGTACGGCCGGGTCCCCTTCATTTCTTGCCTCAATCGAACCTATGTGGTAGGCCGCTTCACCCATGGCCTTGAGCCGCAACAGGACTTCATCTATCTCCTCGTCGCTGACGACCAGCACGAGGCCGAGCCCGTTGTTGAAAATCCTCATCATCTCCTGGGTCGAGAGTTTGGCCGCCTTCTGAATGTATTGAAAAATGGGTGGAGGTGTCCAGCTTGAACGATCGATTATGGCCTTACACTGGCTTGGTAGGATCCTCGGCAGGTTGTCCAGGATCCCGCCTCCGGTAATGTGAGAGATGCCGTAGATACGGCAGTCACGTATCATGTTTCGGATGGTCCTGGCATATATCCGTGTGGGCTCCAGGAGTTCCTCGCCCAGGGTCCTGCCGAATTCTTCCACGTAATCGTGCACGGACATTTTCACGTCATCAAAAAAGACCTTTCTGACCAGTGAAAAGCCGTTGCTGTGGAGCCCGCTGGATCCGATCCCGATGAGCTGGTGCCCCACCGCGATCTCAGAGCCGTCAAGGAGCTGGTCGTTTGAAGCGATTCCAACCACGAATCCCACCAGGTCATATTCCCCTTCCTGGTAGTATCCCGGCATCTCGGCTGTTTCGCCCCCTATCAGGCTACAGTCCGCCTCCTTGCACCCCGCGGCAATGCCCTTGATGATCTCGCAGGCCTTTCGTTGGTCCAGTTTTCCCATGGAGATGTAGTCCAGCATGAAGAGAGGCATGGCACCCTGTACCATGATGTCGTTCACGCACATGGCCACGAGATCAATGCCGACCGTGTCATGCCTGTCCAGCATGGAGGCCACCTTGAGCTTGGTGCCCACGCCGTCGGTGGAGGCTACAAGGACGGGATTTTCAATATCATGGACGTTCAGGGAAAAGAGCCCCGCAAACCCGCCGATATCGGTAATGACGCCGGACTTGAAGGTTTTGCTCACGATCGGCCTTATCATGTCCACGAGCTTATTGCCGGCGTCGATGTCCACGCCTGCCTCTGCATACCTGTCTTTCTTTCTTTGCTCTACCATCATAGGCCTTCCTTCCAACCAAGAATGTTCAGAAAGAATAAAGGTTCGGGTCCATGGACCAGGAGAGTTCACTCGCCGTGGCCGGTATCCACCAAGATGTGGATATAAATCGTCTTTTGCGGTCCTGTCAACGGTTTTCTAGATTTCGACGGATAATCCGTCATGGGCCACGGTGACCTTGAAGGGCAGAGAAAGCTCTCTTATCACCCTTTCAACAACTTCCTCCCACTGCTCCTGGGTCAGGGGAATTGGATAGGGCTTGCCGTCAACGGGAGAGCTGAGCGGACCTGCCGGTTTTCTCTTCTTGAGCATGTTGTTGGCAGGGTCACCGGGGACCGGATCTCCATCGCCTATGTGCACGATGAAGGTCTCTTTCCGGGGCCGCCATTCCTTGATGAAGTCTATTGCCCTCTGGAAACTCATCTGGTGGGGAATGTTTTTCTCGGGTTCATTGAACCACAGGGCCGGTATGACCAGGATATCGGGCGAATGGATGTCAGATGGTGTCTCGGGAAGACCATCAAAATCCGACGTATACACCAGTCGTTTTTCATCTCCCGAGCTGTCACGCCACCTGATTATGTAGCCCACGGAGCCCAAGGCAAAGGGGCCGTGGCTTGTCTTGAAGGCCGAAAAGTGGAAGTCACCGACCTGGTATTCCCTGCCGGGTATGACCTCCACTATCCTGATGACCTCCTGGGATACCAGGTAATCAAAGCGCAGGCTTATTGCTTCCCAGCTCTTGGCCGTGACGTAAACCGCAACAGGCTCGTACTCCCCCCGGGGGAGCGCCCTCTTGAAAGAGTAAAGCTCGTCAAGGCCCAAAAAATGGTCTCCGTGTTCGTGGGTGATCAGAACGGCGTCCAGGCCTTTTACGCCATGCCTGGATAGCTGCACGGCAGCATCCGGGGTGCAGTCCACGAGGAGATTTTTCTCCGCGGAGAGAAGCAGAGAGGTGCGCGTCCTTTGTTCGCCTTTCCGTCTCATGGCCTTGCAAATCATGCAGTCGCAGGCCAGTTCAGGTAAAAT
Organism: Deltaproteobacteria bacterium; assembly: GCA_019308525.1. Next base: position 65 of record JAFDIC010000556.1, on the reverse strand, counting down.
CCAAGCTCCACCAGTACCAAGAAAAGTGAGAATCATGGCTGTTGATGATACCTCCTTTGACTTTC
>JAFDIC010000555.1 GCA_019308525.1 Deltaproteobacteria bacterium | reverse complement strand
GGCCCTCTCTCGCACCAGTTCTTCGATGATCTGCGGGTCAATGTCTTCCCTTTGTCCTGATAACTCTTTGAAAAAGATCTCCGCATCCCTGGCAAGAATCCCGAGGATGCCCCCCACGATAGAAAGTTGCTCCAAGCCATCTCCGAGTCCTTTGGCTGTTGCCTGATCCATTTCACCGTCTTGATGGTCCATCAGCTTGTTCAATTCCTTCACCTTCTCGAAGATGAGGCCAATGGCTCCCGCGGTATTCAGGTCATCGTCCATGGCCTTTACGAAATCCTGGAGAAATGCTGGAAGATTATTACCCTGGAGCGAGCCGGGTAAAGGCGTACGGGTGGGCTTGAACCCGACGCCAGTGGTCTTTTCTATCCTCTGGATCGTCCTGTAGATCCGGACCAGCCCGGATTGTAGGTCAAGGACATGCTCCCTGGAGAAGTCAATGGGACTCCTGTAGTGCTTGGAGAGAAGAAAGAGGCGCAATACCTCCGGATGATAGATTTCAAGGGCATCCCTTACCGTCAAGAAATTGCCCAGGGATTTAGACATCTTCTCAGACTCCACTGTCACAAAGCCGTTATGGATCCAGTACCTGGCGAACTCTCCCCCGTTGGCCGCAATGGACTGAGCCCTTTCGTTCTCGTGATGAGGGAAGAGGAGGTCCTGTCCTCCGCCGTGTATGTCAAAGCTGGGACCGAGGAAGTAGTTACTCATTACGGAACACTCCATGTGCCAGCCCGGCCTTCCTGGTCCCCAGGGGCTGGGCCACTGGGGCTCCCCTGGCTTGGCGGCCTTCCACAGGGCAAAATCCATGGGGTGTCTCTTTTTCCCGTCCACGGCGATCCTGCTGCCCGCCTTCATATCTTCGAGGCGCCTTCCCGACAGCCTGCCGTAATCGTGGAATCTCTCTACCGAATAGTACACGTCACCCCCTTCGACATAAGCATACCCCTTGTCCATAAGGGTCTTGATCATTTCGATCATGTCCTGGATATGCTCTGTGGCACGAGGTTCCTTGTCGGCATTCATGACCCCGAGCCTGCCCATGTCCTCGTAGAAGGCCTCTATGTATTCTTCTGCAATCTCCCTGGGGTCCTTTCCGAGCTCCTTTGCCCTCTGGATGATCTTGTCGTCCACGTCTGTGAAGTTCCTCACGTAGAACACATCAAGCCCACGCGCCCTCAGGTATCGCACCAGCACGTCAAAGACTATGGCGGAGCGGGCGTGACCTATATGGCAAAGATCATAGACCGTCACACCGCAAACGTACATCCCCACCTTCCCGTCCCGAAGGGGGACGAAGGGTTCCTTCTTCCGAGAGGCAGTATTATAGAATCTTATATCCATCGCAGTACTGTTGATGCTTCCGCAAAAACCCCATCTCCCCGTGGGACGGGATCTAACGAGCCGCGGTGCGCTGCATCTTTAGTCGCTGCGGCGTACTTCTGTGTACGCCTCATTCCTGAGGATTTGCGCGCCCAGCACCTGCCTGTCGCAGGCAGGCCTGGAGCTTTTGCAAAAGCATCGTTCCTTTAAGGTTTTTGCGCGGTAACTACTATTGACGAACTCGCAAAAAGTCGAGATTTGGATGACGAAGAAAAAAGCCTCAAATTCAAATTGAGCCTTTGAAATCCCCCTGTCGGAGGCGCTCGAATCTCGTCTGATCACCGCCCTAAGATGGTGTCCTTGTTTCCCATGAGCTACTCGCCGCCTTCTGCTCCGGATAGGCAGGCGACGGCGTAGGCGGCCATGCCCTCTCCCCTGCCGCAAAAGCCCATGCCCTCGCTGGTAGTGGCTTTTACGCTAACCCGGTCCTCCTGTACGCCCAGGATCTTTGAAAGTTTTTCTTTCATGCTCCTTATGTGCGGCGCCAGACGGGGCCTCTCAGCCACAATCGTTACATCAATGTTTTGGACCGTGTAACTGTCTTCCCGGACCCATTGGACCACCCTTTCCAGCAGCTCAGTGCTTTGCACGCCCTCATAAGCGGGATCACTGTCAGGGAAATGAACGCCGATATCTCCCCTGGAAATGGCTCCGAGGAGGGCGTCAATGACGGCATGGATCAGGACATCCGCGTCCGAATGCCCTGCCAGGCCCAGGTCGTAAGGAATGATGGTTCCACCTAGTACCAGGGGGCGCCCCTCGATGAACCTGTGTGCATCGTAACCGAAGCCTATCCGAAATCCTGTCATATTCAACGATTCTACCGAGTTCGCATGTCTCAGTGGCAGCTGCTGCAATTGGTACTGGAGCAGGAGCTGCAACTTGAGGAGCCCGAAGACGGCGTAAATGTCCCACTGCTCTTGAAACTGCACGCAGACATCAAGCGTTCCACCTTCTTGCCCTTACACTCGGGACAGGATATTGCTTCCTCGCTGCCTAAG
>JAFDIC010000067.1 GCA_019308525.1 Deltaproteobacteria bacterium | reverse complement strand
GTGGTTATGCCGACGCTCATTACCGATCCAGAAAAACTTGTGAACGCCGATCCCCTTGCACCTTCCTTCCCCATAAATGCCGCAAAGGTGGTCTCGAGACTCACCCGCAGGCCTTCAGGCGCCAGGATTGCGGTTGTACTCCGTCCTTGTGAGATCAGGGCCGTCATCGAACTGGTAAAGCTGAAACAGGCCAGCATTGAGGAGACAGTCATTATCGGGCTAGATTGTCTAGGGGCTTATAGCAACACAAACTATCCCCGCTTTTCCGGCGACAGGGGAATGGAGGCCACCCTTGGCTTTTACGAAAAGGCCCTTTCGGGGGGGGAGACCGCTTACGAAGACTTTGATATCTCCCCTGCATGCAAGGCCTGCGAACATCCAGTCCCCCAAAACGCCGACATCCTCCTGGGAATTATTGGGGTTGACGTACAGGACCATATACTACTGAAGGCCGATACGCCCAAGGGTGAATCATTGATTTCAGGCCTTGCATGCGTTACCCACGCAAAGGACCAGGATGGCCGCACCAAGGCATTAGAGTCTCTTATCGCCCGGAGGACTGCCTACAGGGATCAAATGTTTTCCGAGACCAGTGAAGCCACCTCGGACCTGAAGAAACTCACGACTTACTTTGCAGGCTGTGTTAATTGCTACAACTGCCGGGTGGCATGCCCTGTCTGTTATTGCAAGGAATGCGTATTTGCAACAGACGTCTTTGAACATGAACCAGTCCAGTACCTGAGGTGGGCCCGGAGGAAAGGGATATTGAAATTGCCCACCGACACTCTCTTTTTTCATATTACGCGACTGGCCCATATCAGTACGGCCTGTATTGGCTGCGGACAATGCTCCAATGCCTGTCCCAACGATATTCCTGTGATGGAAATTTTCAGGACCGTTGCTAATTATACTCAGAAGGCATTTGATTACGAAGCGGGCCGAAGCATAGAGGAAGAACCTCCTTTGTCTACTTTCAGGGAGGAGGAGTTCAGGGAGGTCACGGGTGGCAAGGATTGATTGGCACGGCCTCGCAAAAAATCCACCCTGAGCAAAGGCCCGAGTATAGCACCGGCTCTTAGTGATTCAATGACCGTAAACAGGTACAAGCTGCGACCGGAGGTCGTTTTATGAAAGGCAAGATAGGCTCAGCCCTGGTAGTGGGCGGAGGAATCAGCGGTATCCGTTCCGCCCTGGATCTGGCTGAAACAGGCTACCGGGTCACTCTCATCGATCGGGCCCCTCACCTGGGCGGGATCCTTGCACAACTGGATTACCAGTTTCCCACTGACGGGTGCGGGATGTGCAGAATGCTACCGCTTCTTGAAAGGGATAGTTGTTCACAGTTCTGCCTTCGCAAGGGCCTGTTTCACGAAAACATTGATATCATGTTATCAACCGAGCTCATCAGGGTGGAAGGAGAACCGGGCAAATTCCAAGTCACGCTCCGCCAGAGGCCCACCTTCGTGGATTCCAATCGATGTATCGGCTGTGGTGAATGTTCAAGGGTTTGTCCCGTTGAGGTGCCTGATGAATTCAACGCTGGCCTGAGCAAACGAAAGGCCGTGTATCTCCCCGTGCCCCATAATATTCCCAATACCTACGTTGTTGACATGTCATCATGTACCCTCTGTGGTGAGTGCGTGAAAGTATGCCCCACTGGGGCCATAGACTTTCAATTGGACGCCAGGCGTTCCTTCCGAATCCTCATCGTGGACGATGAACTCATCGTGAGGGACTCCCTAAAGGAATGGCTGGAAGATGAAGGTTTTCGAGTAGATACCGCCGAGTCCGGGGCCGAGGCCCTGGAGAAGCTGGCCAAGGAGGCCTTTCATCTGATGCTCCTGGATATCAAGATGCCCGGTATGGATGGGGTGGAGGTCCTGAAGCGTTCCAGGGACATCAGTCCCGATCTTCCAGTAGTCATGATGACGGCCTATGCCACGGTTGAAACCGCGGTTGAGGCCATGAAGATAGGGGCCCTCGATTACCTCATGAAACCCTTTGACCCGGACAGCCTGGTCCCCCTGGTGATTCGACTTTACCAGGATCTCCTCCGCACCGGTGAAATGGAGATTGAGGTAGGGGCGGTGATCTTTGCCCCGGGGTTCGAGACCTTTGATCCCAGGGCGGGGAAAAACACCTACGGCTATGGAGACCTTCCAAATGTGGTGACCAGCATCGAGTTTGAAAGAATCATCAGCGGGACAGGATCGAGTCAGGGTAGATTGGTTCGACCCAGTGACGGTGGGCAAATCAAGAAAATAGCCTGGCTCCAGTGCGTGGGATCCCGCAACCCCCAGGAAAATGCCGATTTCTGCTCATCCATCTGCTGTATGTTCGCCATCAAGGAAGCGGTGGTGGCAAAGGAAAAAAGCGAGGGGCTAATCGATACCTGCATATTTTACATGGACATGCGTACGTTCGGCAAGGGACACCAACGTTACAGGGACAGGGCCGAAAAGGACCATGGTGTCCGCTTTCTTAGAAACAGGATCCATACCGTGGAACCCGCCGGGGAAGACGGGGGCCTCAAGATCATCCATGTGGACTTGGAGGGGAACAGGCAAGAAGAACTCTTTGACCTGGTCGTCCTTTCCACTGGACAAAGACCCCCATCAGGAACCGCGAAGACCGCAGAAACCCTGGGGCTCGAGCTGAATCGCTGGGGGTTCGCTCAGACAGAGCCCTTTTCCACGGGCCAGACCAGCCGAGATGGCATATATGTGGGAGGCTGTTACACAGGCCCGAGCGATATCTCAGACTCCCTTGTGGAGGCCTGTGCCTCCTCCTTGGAGGCATCGAGGATGATACACTCCAAAGGAGGGAGCCTGGCCCTGGAATCCCAGCCCGAAAGCCCTGTCCGAGACGTCTCTCGCGAGCTTCCCCAGGTCATGGCAATAGTGTGTACGTGTGGAGATGTATTGAAAGATATCCTCGACCCGGCCGAACTTGAAAAATGGATGACAGGAATCAGCTCCGTCTCCGGGGTGTTCTTCAGTGAACGCATGTGTACCAGGGACGGCTGGGATCAGGTGAGAGACGCTGTCCGTAATAGCACGGCGAACCGTGTCTTAATAGCTACCTGCATGCCTTACGTGTATACCAGCAAGATAAAAGGATTGTCCCGTGAGGTAGGTCTTCACTCTTCCCTGTTTGAACTAGTCGATATACGCACATCCCTATTTCCCGAACATGGCACTTCGGTCTCAAACTCCGTGTCTGAAATAAAATCAATCATCTCCATGGGCATCAGCAGGCTCAATGGGATGGATCCCTTGGCCACGCCCCTTTCCCGTGTCGTTCAAAAGGCCCTGGTTGTAGGCGGAGGTGTAGCAGGAATGACTGCCGCCCGGGCCGTCGCCGACCATGGCTTTGAGGTATTTCTCATTGAACAGGGTGAAGAGCTTGGAGGAAATCTCAGGTTGTTACACCATACCATAGAGGGCGATTCTCCGAACGATCTCCTTGAGGAGATGATTGGGAATGTGGAAAGGCATCCGAACATCAAGGTCTACAAAAATTCCAGGGTGATACAGTCGGGCGGCCGAGTGGGACATTTCCACACTACCCTTGAGACTGAAGGAGGCCTGGTCGTGACCCTGCAACACGGGATTACTATACTGGCCACGGGAGGCCATGAGGCCCCCACGGACAAGTACGGGTACGGGAAGAGTGACGCCGTTTTGACTCAACATGAACTGGAAGACAAGATAGGAAATGGGACCATCGACCCAAAAGGCGTAAGCAGGGTGGCCATGATTCAGTGCGTGGACTCGAGGGAAGAGCCGCGGAATTATTGTAGCAGGGTCTGCTGCGCCGCTGCCCTCAAGAATGCCCTTTACCTGAAAGATCAAAACCCGGAAATGGAAATCTTTATCCTTTACAGGGACATCATGGCATATGGCTTCTTGGAAAAGTATTATACGGAGGCCCGCAGGCGAGGCATTGTCTTTATCCCCTATGACGTGAAAAGAAAACCAGTCGTTGGTCTTGAAAATGAAAAGCCAATAGTTTCATGCATGGAGCCCATCATAGGAAGGGAAATAACGATTCAGCCGGATATCCTTGTCCTGGCCACTGGTATCGTGCCCAACGACGTCACCGCCCTGGCCCGGCTTTTCGGGGTTGAGGTCGACGGGGACGGTTTTTTCCAGGAGGCCGATGCCAAATGGCGGCCCGTGGATTTTATCAAGGAGGGGGTCTTCATGTGCGGTATCGCCCTTTCACCCCGGTCAGTCAAGGAATCCATGGCCACGGCAATGGGAGCCGCACAGCGTGCCTTGAGGATACTAAGCGCCGATCGAATTGCCTCAGGGAGTATTGTGGCCGAGGTACGACACAGCCTGTGTTCTTTGTGCGAGCGATGCATCCCAGCCTGTCCCTATGGAGCCAGGTGGCTCGATGATGAGGAGGATAAAATTATTGTTGACGATCTTATGTGTCAGGGTTGTGGATCCTGCGCAACCGTATGCCCCAACAGCGCTTCAGTGCTCCGGGGTTACAGGGATCAGCAGATGTTCCAGGTAATAGACTCGGCCCTCGATCAAACCGGGTGAACGGAGCAGGGCCCATTATAAAAGAGCGAGATATGGAAAGAAAAGACAGAGCAAAAGAAGATTATCTGGCCGGCATCATGGAACATATACAAGGCAACGTCCAGGCATGCATCCAGTGCGGCACCTGCACTGGTTCTTGCTCCAGTGCCTTTGCCATGGATCTGACGCCTCGCCAGATGTGGCGACTCGTCCAGGTGGGACACTTTGACCAGGTCCTCAATAGCAAGACCTTTTTCCTGTGTTCCGCCTGCTACTATTGCACCCTCAGGTGTCCGAGAGGTCTCCCCCTAACAGAGACTATCGGCGCCCTGAAGAGGCTTGCCAGCGCGACAGGCATCAAGCGTTACAAGGAAAGCGTTAATTTTTACCGCGCCTTCATGGATACTGTAAAGCGCTATGGTCGGGTAAGGGAAATGGAGTTTATGAACAGGTACTTTCTTTCCATGAGAAACCCCCTGTTTCCCTTGAGATTTACATCCATGGGCTTGAAACTCATGGGCAAGAGAAAGGTGCCCATACAGGCGCCAAGGCTGATGGGAGAGGGAAAATTCGATCGCCTCTTCAGAAAGGTTGAGAAACTGGAGGAAAGGGCATGAGGTATCTCTATTATCCCGGTTGTTCACTCGAGGGAACCGCCCTGGAGTACAACCATTCCACCAGGGCTGTTATGGAGGTCCTGGGAGCTGACCTCTTGGAGCTGGAAGACTGGACCTGCTGTGGTGCAAGTGCGGCTGAACCAAGAAGTTTCCTCCTCTCCATGGTCCTGGGGGCGAGAAACCTGGCCATGGGTGAGAAGATGAACATCCAGGATGATCTCCTCATTCCCTGTAGCGCATGCTACCTGAACCTCAAGAGAGTGGAAGAGAAGGTCAAAGAAGACAGGGAACTCCTGGCACAAATCAATGGGGCCCTGGAGGAGGAAAACCTAGATTACAACGGCACAGGTAGGACCAGACACCTACTGGACGTACTAGCGAGAGATTTCCCCCAGTCCGAAATAGCGGCACTGGTAAAACACCGCCTCAGTGGTCTCCGCGTCGCTCCCTATTATGGGTGCCAGTGTCTCAGGCCGTACCATATCTTCGATGACCCCGAAGACCCCAAGTCCATGGAGCCCATCATCCTGTCCCTGGGGTGCGATGTCCATTCATGGGGCATGGGCGCAAGGTGCTGCGGTGCGGCCTTGATGACCACGAAAACCAAGGTCGCCCTCGAACTCACCGGCGCAATCCTTGAAGCTGCCCAGGGAGCGGACTGTATAGTGACGGTTTGTCCCATGTGCCAGATGAACCTGGAGACTTACCAGGACAAGATCAGCAAGCTGCGGGGAAAAGATCTGCGTATATCCATACTCTACCTTCCCCAGCTCATGGGCCTCGCCTTCGGCCTTTCAGGGAAACAGTTGATGCTCGAGCACAACCTCGCCCTGACAAGGGGTTTCCGAGACAAGTTACTCCACTTGACCCAAAGAAGTCATCTCTAGGGCATCTTCTTGAGCAAGAGGCTTGAAAAAGGATATTTCGGTACTAATTTTCATAATATGAAAGATATCGGCAGGAAAACAAACCAGGATCAAACCCAGATCATCCTCGACAGCATAGTTGACGGGGTCTTTACCGTGGACTCCGATCTCAAGATAACCACCTTTAACCGGGCTGCCGAAAAGATCACGGGAATCAGGAAAGAGCAGGCGCTCGGCCGCCACTGCTGGGAAGTGTTCAGGGCGAGCATCTGTGAACATCGATGTGCGCTCAAGGAAACCATGAAGACAGGGCAGCAGATTGTAAATCAGTCCATCTTCATCGTTAACCTGGAAGGAGATCGTGTCCCGATCAGTGTGTCCACCGCCCTGCTAAAAGACCCTGACGGCAGGGTTATCGGCGGGGTGGAGACCTTCAGGGATCTCAGTCTTGTCGAAGAGCTGCGAAAAGAGTTGTCGGGCAGGCATAGCTTTTTCGACATAATCAGCAAGAACAAAGAGATGCAACGCCTTTTCAATATCCTGGAGCAGGTCTCGGAGAGCAATACCACCGTCCTGCTTGAGGGAGAAAGCGGAACCGGAAAAGAACTCTTTGCAAAGGCGATCCACTCCTTGAGCCCCAGGAAAAACGGACCCCTCGTTACCGTCAATTGTGGATCCCTTCCGGATACCCTCCTTGAATCCGAGCTTTTCGGTTATAAGGCGGGGGCCTTCACTGATGCCAGGAAGGACAAGCCAGGGAGATTGGCCCTGGCCGAGGGAGGGACCCTCTTTCTTGACGAAATCGGAGATGTTTCCCCGGCACTACAGGTCAGGCTCCTCAGGGTGCTCCAGGACAGGGTCTATGAACCTCTCGGCAGTACGAGGCCTGAGACGGCGGATGTCAGGATCGTGGCGGCCACCAACAAAAACCTGGATGAGCTGGTGAAAAAGGGGGTCTTCCGAAAGGACCTCTACTACCGCATAAACGTCGTTAAACTCCTTCTGCCTCCCTTGAGAAAAAGAAAGGAAGACATTCCTCTTCTGGCAGAGCACTTTATCAAGAAATTCAACCGGCTCAATAATAGGGAAATCCATGGCCTCTCCCTCGAAGCACTACAGGTCCTCATGTCCCATGACTTTCCCGGCAATGTGCGCGAACTTGAAAACATCTTGGAATATGCTTCGGTTGTGTGCAGGAATCATTATGTCGGAATCGAACACCTTCCCGATTACCTGTTTCCGGCATCAAGAGATGCTGTGAAAGGGAGGGAGGGGGGCAAAAGCGGGGTATTGTCATGGGACGCTATGCAAAGGGAGTTGATAACCCAGGTCCTCAGAATAAACAACTGGAACAGAAAGGCCGCGGCTGCCCAACTTGGCATACACCCTACCACCCTCTGGCGTAAGACCAAACGATTGGATATCAGGATCCCGGGACGAGGGGGGCAAGAAAGGCTATGATCCCTGTTGATGACATCTACGGCGAGCTTCGAGGTCGCTTCTATGACCTGTGCAAGGACAGGGATCTCTTACATGAAAGCGTTGAGATCAAGGCCAGGGCCCTTGGCATCAGGGAGGCCATTGGTAATCCCGAAGAAGATGATTTTCCCATTCAAAAGGGAAAGGAAAGGCTGATGCAGGCCGAATTCAAGGGTGGCAAGGGTCAGGCCTTCACAGACCGCTATGGTGACTATTCCGGTAAGCTAAGAGACATAATTGAGATGCCACTGCCCAATAACTTCAGGCGAGCCATATTCGTGGCTTCGATCAACGCCGTACTAAGTCACCTCAAGAAAGTCCAGGGTACAATCCATTGCAAGGATCAGGGACCCTCCCTATGCGCCAAGGATCTGGCCCTGTTTCTGAAGGAACGTCATGGGCCGATAAAGATTACCCAGGTGGGCTTTCAACCCAGGTTTGTGGAGCTCCTGGCAAAAACCTTTGAATACCGCGTCCTGGATTTGGACCCGGACAACATAGGAACCGTGAAGTTTGGTGTCCTGGTCGAGGGTCCGGATTCCACAGCCGACGCAGTAGCTTGGGCGGACCTCTTGCTCGTCACCGGAACGACGTTAGTAAATGGTACGATCCAGGACTTCCTGCACATCAAGCCTCTGCTTTTTTATGGAACAACCATCGCAGGGGCGGCCTATCTAATGGACTGGGACCGCTTTTGCGCCAAAAGCACCTAATCACTTAACACGCTGTTTCCTAAACATCTGTTTTTATGGACCTGGCGGCTTTTTTCAAGAAGGGTTATCCCTCATTAGACTGGATTCAAGTAGAAATCTCCTCCTATTGCAACGCGAACTGCATCTACTGCCCTCAAAGTATATACAAAAGGAACTGGCAAGCACGGTTCTTGCCCTTGAAAATATTTCGTTTGCTGGTGCCGGCCTTCGAGAAGACCGGACTTGTCTACCTCCAGGGGTGGGGAGAGCCTCTCATGCACCCAGAGTTTTTTGAGATGCTCAAAATCGCGAAGGACTCGGGCTGCATTACAGGAACAACCACCAACGGCACCTTGCTGGATCAGGATTCCATCGAAAAGCTGGTGGATGGGGGCCTGGACATCATCGGGTTTTCCCTTGCAGGTGTAGACGAAAATAACGATTCGATAAGGAAAGGAACTCGCATCAAAGAGGTCCTTGACTCCATGGAACGTCTCAACAAGGTCAAGGATAGGTCTGGTACGGAGACCCCCAGAATCCATATCGCATACATGCTCTTACGCTCCCGGCTCGGAGATCTTGAAAAACTCCCTGCCTTTCTGGCCGGCACAGGCGCGACCCAGACCGTGATAAGCTCCCTGTCGCTTGTGACCACTCCGGAAATGGTGCAAGAATCGATTCTTGCTTGCGGGGAACAGGAATATGAAGAACTCGAGGCACGTTTGACGGCGGTAAAAGAGGAATCCCAGAAAATGGGGATGGATGTGCATTTCCATCTAGTCTCTCCCCTGGAGGAAGGGGGGGGTTGCAGCGAGAACATTCTAAGGGCCTTGGTCGTTGGGGCAAATGGGGACGTCTCCCCCTGTGTCATGACACAGGTTCCAGTTAGTGGAGAAAATTTCTATTACTTTCAAGGCCAGGTAGTAAGCCTCCAGAGGCTTATCTTTGGCAATATCGCAAAAGATTCCCTGAATACCATCTGGAGTAGAAAGGAATACAGGAATTTTCGCGATTCCTTTCGCAAGGGCCGAGTGCCAGGTATTTGTCAGAGGTGTTACAAGCGCTTCATAGATTCTTTTGCTGCCTGATCACGAATCTCTGCGGGGTTTGTGAAACACACACCGTGAAAGGAGGGCTCTGTGAAGCCAACGGAAAGAAGCGTCTCCCATAGCCGAAATAGAGACAATCGAGGAAAAGAGGCCAAGGAACCGGGATTGAATCTTGCAATCATAGGGGGCGGCAAGGTCTGCAAGTATTTCCTGGAATTCCTTCGTGGAGAGACCTTTGCAGACCTGGCCTTAGAAATTGCAGGAGTTTATGATAGCGATCCGAAAGCTGAAGGATCTATTCTGGCAAGGGAAATGGGGATCTATACGACAAGCGATCCGGATAACCTTTTCAAGATCAATGACCTTGACTGTATTCTTGCACTCACAGAGAACCAAGATGTCCTGCGCGAGTTATTTCAGAGAAGGCCCAGGGACATAGTTGTAATGGAGTACAATCTGGGAAGATTGATAGGTAGGCTTGTTGAGGTCTATCAAAGAATGAAATCAGCCGAACACCAGGCTTCCCTTGCAAAGATGGCCACTGATTTCTTAATACAACAGACTAATGAACGCATTGTCGTGCTAAATCCTGATTTCACCATTGTTGAAGCCAATGAAGCTTACTCAAAGGCGGTAAAAAAGACTAAGGGAGATATTATTGGCACTCATTGCTATGAAACCACACATGGACTTCCTATTCCCTGCCAGCGATCCCATCCAGAGCTGGGATGCCCGATGATTGAGACACTCAGGACGGGTGAATCAGCCCACGTGATACATGAACACCCCACATCTGAAGGCGGCTTTAGGTATTGCGATATGGTCACCTATCCTGTGAAAGATCAGGACGGTAATATTCTCCAGATAATCGAAGTATGGCGTGACATCACTGACGAGCTATCGTCTCGCTGGGATAACAGGGTCAGAGAGATAAAGGAAGATCTTCAAAAACTCATCCAGGAAGACAGGATGATTTCCCTTGGCAAACTTGTCGCCAGTTGCGTTCACGAGATCAACAACCCTATTCAGGGGATGCTGACCTTCACGCAGCTCATGCTAAACACCTTGCAAGAGGGCGAACTAAAAGAAGACGACAGGGCAAAATTCAAGGACTTTCTTGCTCTAATGGCAAAGGAACTGGAACGATGCGGAGATATCGTCTCGGGCCTTCTTTCTTTTTCCAGGGAGCGAACACTGGAATGCAAGGACCTAGATGTCAATGAGGCCATCAAATCTGTAATCAGCCTGACACGACACAGGATGGAAATCCAGAACATTCACTTGATCACGGACATGTCTGAAGCACCCTTGATGATAAAGGGAGACCTTAATCAGATCCAACAATGTCTCCTCAATCTTATCTTCAATGCCATGGAGGCCATGCCCCGGGGTGGGGAATTGAAAATTGTATCCAGCCTGGACAATGATAAGGCGCGTATAGAGATCCGTGATACGGGATGCGGTATTCCCGCTGAGCACTTTAACCGTATTTTTGACCCTTTTTTCACTACAAAGGGGGAAGGTGAGGGGACCGGGTTGGGCCTGTCAATAGTGTACGGCATAGTAAAACTCCACGGCGGTGAGATCACCGTATCCAGCGAAGTAAACAAAGGCAGTTCCTTCGTAATGACTTTCCCTTTGGACCGGGACGTTGGCAGAACGCCCTTATCCTAGGCTCCCCCTGTAAATGGAGCAAGCGATGGACAGGAAAATGAGCATCATGATTGTGGACGACGAGATGATCGTACGTGAGTCTTTGGTTCACTGGTTCAAGAAATACGGTCACAAGGTTGATTCGGCATCATCGGGCTTTGAGGCCCTGGAAAAGCTGGAGAAGTACCCCTTTGAAGTACTGTTTGTTGATATCAAGATGCCAAAGATGAATGGCATCGAGTTACTGGAAAGGGTGAAGAAAGATTACCCGGATACCGTGGTAATCATCATTACGGCTTATGGATCTATTGAATCGGCCGTGGAGGCCATGAAAAAAGGTGCGAGCGATTACCTTTTGAAACCCTTCAAACCGGAACAACTCTCTTTAGTATTGGAAAAAATCGTCTACCAGAGAAAAATCACCTCTGAATATCAATTTCTCAAGGGCCGCTTGGATGAGATAAGTCGTTTTGACAATATCATTGGACAGTCGCAAAGCATGGTGGAGATATTTGATCTTATAGAAGAAATTGCCCAAAGCGACGCTTCTGTATTGATCATAGGTGAAACAGGCACGGGGAAAGAGCTAATAGCAAAGGCCATACATGCAAAAAGCCCCAGGGCAAAGGGCCCTTTTATTGCCATAAACTGTGGTTCACTGCCGGATACTTTGCTCGAAAGCGAACTTTTTGGATACCGCAAAGGCTCTTTCACGGGTGCAATGACCAGCCGTAAGGGTTTTCTGGAGGTTGTTTCCGGCGGTTCTTTGTTTCTTGACGAAATAGGAGAAATCAGTCCCAAAATGCAGGTGGACCTGCTCCGCGTGCTAGAGGATAAAAAGGTAGTCCGGATCGGAGACAGACACCCCATTGATGTCGACTTTCGTCTCATATCAGCCACCAGAAAAGACCTTGCGAAGGAGGTGGAAAGAGGCTCCTTTAGAGAAGACTTTTTCTATCGCATCGATGTCATCACGATCCATGTCCCACCTCTTAGGGAAAGGAGGGAAGACATCCCTTTGTTGGTCAAGCACTTCCTTGAAAAGTATAGCCATGACACAACGAAACAGGTGGATCACGTGACATCAGATGCTATGGCTGTCCTGACAGGATATGACTGGCCTGGAAACGTAAGGGAACTGGAGAATGCGATCGAACGGGCCGTGGTGTTGTCGAAGGGCAGGACACTACATGCCAGCAATTTTTCCTTCATTGGGACTCCGCCCTCGACATGTGAACCAAGATCACTCCGGGAGATGCAAAGTGAGTACGTAAGAGAAGTCCTCGAAAAATGTGACTGGAACATTACTCGGGCATCTAGGATACTGGATATCAACCGGGTCACTCTTCACAGGATGATTAAGCGATTCAATCTCCGTGGGATTCAAAGGGCAAAACAATAGCGTGGACTTGTGATGGCATCCACAAAGCAATGCATTGGATTATTGCCCATAGGTAAAATACCGGAAATCATCCTCAAGACCATATCAGCCCACATCCTGGGCTGTTATGATCTTGACTCA
>JAFDIC010000554.1 GCA_019308525.1 Deltaproteobacteria bacterium | reverse complement strand
CAGGTCTCATAATCACAGGCAATGAAGTCTACTACGGCCGAATAGAGGACAAGTTCGCTCCCATAATCCGAAAGAAACTCGAAAGCTTTGGATGTACCGTAAAGGACATCCTTTTCGCTCCGGACGACAAGGAGTTCATCAGCAAGGGCATCAGGGGGTTCCTGGAAAAGGGCCTTGGGCTTATCCTGGTCGCAGGAGGCATGAGCGTGGATCCTGATGATGTGAGCCGCACGGCCATAGCAAAGGCCGGGGCATCAGACATCGTCTATGGAACCCCCATACTCCCCGGCGCCATGTTTCTTTACGGCCACTTTGACGGCGTGCCTGTACTTGGCCTTCCCGCCTGTGTCATCTATTACCGGGCCACGGTCTTCGACATCCTCCTGCCCAGAGTCCTGGCCGGTGAAAAGATAACAAGGCGAGACCTGGCGGCCATGGCCCACGGTGGGCTTTGCCTTGACTGCGAGGAGTGTAGATACCCCGTGTGTCCATTCGGCAAATGCGCCTAATCAGTAATGCCTATCCACCATGTAGCTGTTAAGCTCCAGCAGATACTCCTTTGTTTGGGATTCAGGAAAGGCTTCAAGGTATTTCCCGTTTGTCTTTATGATTTCCCTGACCTCCGACCTTATTTTCTCGATTACACCGTTATTCCTTACCCTCATAATCAATTCCCTGTAATCCTCTTCCCCGGCCCTGTTCTCCCTGAAAAGGCTCTTGAGGCCTTCCTTCTCATCTTCTTCAAGGCCCTGGAGCGTATATATGAGCGGTAAGGTTATCTTCCCTTCCCTGAGATCTTTCCCTACCGGCTTTCCAAAATCCTCTTCACGGGAAGTATAGTCCAGAATATCATCCAGGAGCTGAAAGGCTATCCCAAGGTTGCGACCAAAGTGGCTGAGTTGATTGAGCGCCATCCTGTCGGCCTCAGCCACGATGGCCCCACTGGCACAGGCCGCGGCCATCAGAGCCGCTGTTTTCGATATTATGATTTCCATGTATTTTTCCCTGGTAAGTTCCCAGTTGTGGGTGTTCTCCAGTTCCAGGAATTGCCCTTCAACCATCTGCACAGTGGTTTCATTCAGGAGTTTGACCAGTTCCAGCTTGCCCGACTCTATCGCCAGGCCTGCTGCCTTTGAATAGAGGAAGTCCCCGCCCAGGACGGCGGTCAGATTTCCCCAGAGGTTTCTTACAGAAGGCTTATTCCTCCTCAGCTCGGCATTGTCCAGGACGTCATCATGGATTAGGGACGCCACGTGAATGTACTCAAAGATGGTGGACAAACGGTAAACATCCGCACTGTTGTAACCGCAGAGGTGACTGGAAAGAACAAACAACAAGGGTCTCAACCTCTTGCCTTCCCCCAGTAGTGCGTGTTTACCCACATCCATGATGAGATATACCTGGCTTCCCAGGTTGGTACTCAACTCGTCATTGATGCGATCGAAAATAGCTCTGAACTTACCGAGAAAAACCTGATCCCTGTTCATGGCGCCCTTTCACTCCTACCGGCAGGCACTAGGTATCTGCGACAACCCTCTTGATCAACCCTTAATCTTGTCTTCTATTCTATACTAATTGAGTTTATTTTTAATGATCCCTAATGTCAAAGCAAAAGAGCCTAGACTATCTCTCCGACAAGGTCATAGTCATAGGCCTCGGTGATTCTCACCTGCAAGATATCCCCTATTCTGCCCTGCCCCTTGTTAATTATGACCTGGCCATCTACGTCAGGTGCCATTTTTTTGGTCCTCCCCCGGAGCAGCATATCTGTCTCAGGGTGAAAACCTTCGTTTAACACCTCCAACACCTCGCCTATCAGTCCTTGGTTCTTCTTCAAAGAGACATCAGCCTGGATTTTCATCAATACATCAAGCCTTTCCTCTGCTTCCCTCTTGCTTACTGCGCCTTTCAAACGCTCGGCCTTCGTTCCCTTTTCAGGGCTGTAAATAAACGTCCCCAGGCGATCAAAAACCCCCTCTGCCACAAAATCACACAGCTCTCGAAAAATCTCTTCCGTCTCTCCGGGGAACCCGACCATCAAGGTAGTTCTCAGGCACAGGTTTTGGGTCTTTTTCCGTATCCTTTCAACAAGTTGTCTCGGATTTTCCTCCTCGTAAGACCTTCCCATAGCTTTCAATATTTCCTGGTTGACGTGCTGGAGAGGCAAATCAAGGTAAGGGCAAATGACATTCTCCCTGTCCAGGAGATCCAGGAGTCTGTCCGTGATTCGATGCGGATGACAGTAGAGGAGTCGAATCCAAGGAATCTCCTTGACTTTGAGCATTTCCTCAAGAAGGTCTTCCAGGCCGTAACCCTCATCCAGGTCCCGGCCGTACATGGTCGTATCCTGGGCAATAAGATTGATCTCCTTGACACCCCTCTCCACCAG
>JAFDIC010000553.1 GCA_019308525.1 Deltaproteobacteria bacterium | reverse complement strand
CTATGATCTCAAGCGGGTTCCTGACATAGGCTCCGTAGCCGGGAAACTGGTAGAACAGGAGGTATCCGAGACGGGCCCCCAGGATCAGACCTATGACCAGATACAGGAAAAGATCCTGCAAGACGCTGCCCTGGAGCCCGAGTTGTTTGGCCTTTTTCTGGCGTTTTATCAGGAAATAGGAAGCAACGAATCCCGCAATGTACATGAGCCCGTACCAGCGCAACCTCAGAGGGCCAATCTTGACGATATCAGGACCGATATTTGGAAAGGGCAACAAGGTGAACCAGCTCCTCCTCTCTTTGCACTTGCTTTTCCTGTTTTTCAGGATTAGATAATTTCAAGAAATAATCAAGTAGAAACACGTAATCGGGCAACATAACTCCCCTGGAAAAACTGCGGCAATCCAAATGGCGGGTTGAATTTTTCCTCCCTATCCTTATAATATGAACTGGAGTCAAGAGAGTTGGTTGATCAGTCTCACGCCCGAAAGAGGGTTTCGACTCTGAGAGAAGGGACATTAGAGTCATAAAAGGAGCATTCACAATGCCGATATATGAATACAGGTGCAACAAGTGTGACCGGGTCTTCGAACATCTGGTTTTCTCCTCCGACGGGGATGAGAAGCCGGAGTGCCCTGCCTGTGGAGAAAAGGATACATCCAAACTCATGTCAACGTTTTCCTGCGGCTCGGACAGCGAGCTGACATCATCATGCTCCTCTCCAAGCGGCGGCTTCTCCTGAGGCTGATGCCTTTGCAGCCGGGCGCTGCGCACATTTCCGAAAGGAGCTTATCATGAGCATAATATGGCTTCTCCTCGTGATTGGGATCTGGATCTTTCTTCAGGCCTACCTCCTGCCAAAACTGGGAATATCCACCTGAGTGAGGGAAAGTTGCCGGGTCGGCGACGCCAAGAAAAATAGTGCCCGGGTTGAACTTCTGCCCCGGGCAGGGAAGTATGAGGCCAATAGCCCAGAACCTGGTCAGAGAGGCCACCGTGATAGTGATAGGGGGATCCCCCCTGGTCCCTGAGGTACTCCCCTCTTTTAGCGTCGGCAACCTCACTTCTTGTCCAGGACTTCTCTGACCTTTCGTGCCAGCACATGAGGACTGAAGGGCTTTTTGATGAATTCCACCTCTCCCTGGCTTATCTCATAGCGGGAGAGGATGTCCTGGGGATAGCCTGACATAAACAAAACCTTGAGGCCGGGTCTTGCTGACTTGAGTTTTTCAGCCACCTCCCTGCCGTTCATGCCCCCCATTACAACATCCGTCAAGAGGATATGGATGTCTTCCACACTTTCATTGACCTTTGCGGCCTCCGGGTAATCTCTCGCCCCCAGGGCCCTGAACCCGTATCTTCTGAGGGCCTTGACCGTCATATTCCGCATCAAATCATCGTCTTCCACCACAAGCACGGTTTCAAACCCCATCTGGCCGGAGTGGAGGATATTTTTTTCACTCTCCGCCTCTCCTTCTCTATCCACGTCGCACCTGGGGAAAAAAATCTTCATGTCCGTTCCCTTGCCAGGCTGACTGTGGACCCGAATAAATCCATTGTTTTGCTCAACGATGCCAAAAACTGTAGACAACCCGAGCCCTGAACCCGTGTCCTTCCCCTTTGTGCTGAAAAAGGGCTCAAAGATCCTTGCCTGTGTCTCCTTGTCCATGCCCTTACCCGTATCCCTGACAGAGACCATTACGAAAGATCCCGTCCCCTTTTCAAGACCTCCATCCTCCAGCAGGGATCTTGCTTCACGCTCCACGTTTGCTGTCTGAATTGTCAGCTTTCCGCCTTTGGGCATCGCTTCCCTGGAGTTGACCGCAAGATTCATAATCACCTGCTCGACCTGGCTTGGGTCTGCATATACGCTCCAGAGTCCGGGTTCAAGGATCGTCTCAAGTTCAACGTCTTCTCCTATCAGCCTCCTGAGCATCTTTTCCATCTCTCCCACGAGCTTGTTGATGTCCAGGACCTTCGGCTGACGGATTTCCTTGCGGCTGAAGGCAAGAAGACGGCGGGTCAAGTCTGCGGCCTTCTCTCCCGCCCTCTTGATCTCCTCCAGTTCTTCGTAGAGGGGCATCCCCCGATCGATCTCCATCATGGCCAACTGGGCGTTGCCCAGGATAGTGGTCAGGAGGTTGTTGAAGTCGTGTGCGATACCCCCGGCCAACAAACCGACTGCCTCCATCTTCTGGGAATGCTGCAATTGCTCTTCGAGGCGAATTCGCTCCGTCATATCAAAGCCCGAGCTCAAGGTGCCGATTATGCGCCCGTCGTTATCCCTTATCAGGCTGTTGTGCCAGGCTATGACCCTTTCCTCCCCCTGTCTGGTCAGGACCGGGTTTTCATAATACTCGAGACCTTCCGTCTTTCCCTCTATTATTTCTGAGAAGAC
>JAFDIC010000552.1 GCA_019308525.1 Deltaproteobacteria bacterium | reverse complement strand
TGCTCCTACAGCGGCAGGGAGGGGTGTGTCGGTCGGTTGTATTTGCCGGGCAAGTGTAGTATCTTGAGTAGTCAACAGGACAAGGAGTCTTGGGCCCAGGCAAGGTTAGAGAGAGGACCTTAACATGAGACCGGAACAGGGTGCAAAGAAGCAGGTAGAGATTTACAGGCGGATGTCAGGAAAGGAGAGGCTCAAGATCGCCTTTGAAATGTGGGAGATGGCCCTATCCCAGGCAAGGGCGTCTGAAAGAGCGATGCATCCCGAGCTTGGAGAAGATGAAATAGATAAGAGGGCGCGAAAAAGGGTTACCGGTGGAGCAACTGGGCCTCATTAAGTGGGTCGTCGAGAGACTGGAAGCAAAGTCGATTCCCTACTTCATCACCGGCTCGATAGCGAGTTCTTTCTACGGCATACCTCGTTACACCCATGATGTAGACATCGTCGTCACAGTTGAGGAGGAACACGTCGAGCAAATAATCAAGACTTTCGGCAAGCACGGGTACATCAGTAAGGAGGGAGTTCTCGAAGCCTTGTCTGGGTCAGGCATGTTCAATTTGATCCACACTGAGACGGGCCTGAAAGTAGATTTCTGGATCAACAAGGGAGACCCCTTCACGAAATCCTGTTTTGATCGGGCGCGCAGAGTAGAGATCGCCGATGGACTGGAAGCAGTGATGGCCAGTGCAGAGGATGTCCTTCTCCACAAGATCTACTGGGATCACATCATGTCTTCTGAACGGCAGATACAAGATGCACAGGGTATTATCGCGGTGCAGGCGGGGAAGCTGGATAAGGAATATATCAGGAAATGGGCAACGAAGATGGGCATCCAGGACAAGGTAGAATCCCTGTTATCCGCCCAAAACCTGCCCAACCTCACCTGAAAGTGAATGGCAGAGATTTAATCGCGGGCAGAGCCTGCTACTACAGTCGGATGGGAAATGGGGGATCGCAACCAGGAGGTTGCTCCTACAGGGGGAGAAGGATGGCAACCAGAGGTTGCTCCCACGGTTGTTTTCGTATATATTGAAAAATTGAAGCTTTTGGGCAGACTGAAGCCCTGGCTTTTTGAGTATTCAGGAGGTGTGCCCTGTTCATCACTTTTGAAGGCATTGAAGGGTGCGGTAAGACCACGCAGGTAAAGCGCCTCGGAAAAATCCTGGCGGCATTGGATATCGAGTTCATCTCCACATTCGAGCCGGGTGGCACAAGGATCGGCCGAAAGATAAGACGCATTCTCCTGGACCCGAAAAACCATGACCTTATCCCCCTTGCAGAACTCCTCCTATATGCCGCCGACAGGGCCCAGCACGTGGAGGAGGTCATAAGGCCAGCCCTCGAAGCGGGCAAGTGGGTCATATGCGATCGCTTCACGGACGCCACTCTGGTCTACCAGGGAGTTGCACGGGGCCAGGACATGGAGATAATCCGGGTTTTGAATGACAAGGTGACCCAGGGGATAAGCCCTGATATCACCTTTCTGCTGGATTGCCCTGAAGAGACGGGTCTGAGGAGGGCTACAGCGCGAATTTCAAGGGAATCGGCCGGTGACCAGGATAGGTTCGAGAGGGAAGGGATGGCGTTCCACGGCAAGGTGAGGCAAGCTTATCTGGACCTGGCAAGGAGTGAGAGTAAACGATTCATCGTTATCGACGGGACAATGCCGAAAGAGGATGTCGCAGGAGACATATTGAGACACCTGGTGCCGCACCTGGAACGGGCAAAGGGGAAGAAAGTATGAAGGAGGAGCCCGGTGCGTTTAAACTGTTTTCGCAAATCCTAGGCCAAGAAAAGGCCATAGGATTTCTGCGTCGGGTCCGGAGGCTGGACCGGATTCCCCACGCGTACCTGTTCGTGGGAATCCCCGGGATTGGAAAAAGGACCACTGCAAGGTCCTTCGCTCGTTTCATCAATTGCCTGGCCCCGGAGAATGAAGACGCTTGTGGGGCATGTATTCCCTGTAGACAGTTTGTAGGTGGCAACTTCCCTGACCTGCATGAGATCGAACCCGAGGGGCAAACCATTAAAATAGAGCAGATCAGGGAATTGAACAGGGTTTTTGGCTACAAGCCCCTATCCGGCAGGTACAGGGTCACGATTATTCAGCATGCAGAAAAACTGACAGAGGAGGCAGCCAATGCCTTTTTAAAAAACCTGGAGGAGCCGCCGGAAAGGAACATAATCATCCTTGGGGTGACCGAGCCCCTGGACCTCTTGCCCACCATTGTTTCCCGGTGCCAGCAGGTTTCTTTCAGGCCCATTCCTTCAGAGATGATAGCCAAATGGCTCGTGGAGAACAAGGGCCTCGACGAGGAACAGGCGATCGTCCTTGGGAGGGTCTCAGAGGGGAGCCTCGGCAGGGCCGTAGAGATGGCTGAAGGGGGTTACCTGGCAAGGAG
>JAFDIC010000551.1 GCA_019308525.1 Deltaproteobacteria bacterium | reverse complement strand
GTGGTCAAAATAGCATTCTAAGCCCCAAAACAGGGCACTTTTCGTACAATTCGTTCACCATTTCAAGCAGTTGTCGAGGCGACCCACGATCAAACACAAGTGCTCATCCCTGCATCCTGGCAGCCCCGCTGCAAGAGTCAATCGTAGACTTGATTATCATACAAAGGCTGTGCCTGTCGCATAAGACCTATGGGTCGAAATTGGTTGACAAGAAGTCTATAGACAAATAGACTAGTCTTAGACCAGTTGAGACGGAGGCAATATGGAGACGGTTGGAGCATACGAGGCTAAAACCCATTTGCCCAAATTACTCGAAAGGGTATCCAGGGGAGAACGAATTACCATTACCAGGCATGGAGTGCCTGTGGCCGTATTGCAGCCGCCTGAATTTCTGGCAAGGAGGCGCCCCGAAGAGGTCATCAATGACCTGCGAGAGTTCCGGGATAAACATACCCTTAAGGGGCTGTCTATCCGCCGGATGATTGACGAAGGAAGAAGGTAGATGGCCGCCGCGTTTGTCGTGGATAACTCGGTTGTCATGTCGTGGTGTTTTAAGGATGAGTCGAACTCCTATTCAGATGCGGTCCTGGACAGTCTAAAAGAATGCACAGCCTTCGTTCCCACTATTTGGCCCCTGGAGGTGGTGAACGTATTATTGGTGGCTGAACGAAGGAGACGCCTGAGCAGAGCTGACAGCATAAGATTCATAACATTGTTAACTCAGTTGCCTATAGTCCTGGAAGAAGAACAGCCTCCGATTATGATGAAAGAACTCCTGGCTCTAGCTCGTGAAAATAGACTGTCGAGCTATGACGCCTCGTACCTCGATCTCGCCATGAGGAAGGGATTGCCGATCGCCACCCTGGACAGAAAGATAAGGGCCGCGGCAGCAAGGACCAAAGTTGCGATCTTTATGAGCTAAACCGAAATTCCTGAGAAAACTCCCACCAAGACCCGGATAACATTCATTAAACCAGAACAGATGGTCAATTTGACCTTCGAGGACAACAAGGCGGTAATTACGCCTCTTCCTGAAGACCCCATAAGGGCCTTGAAAGGGATTCTAAAGGGGAAACCTTCTATGGCAAAGGCCTTGATCAAGGAGAGGAAAGAAGAGATTGAACGAGACAAGAAAGTCACTCCTCGACTCCTTCGCCGTTCTCGCATGGATTCAAGATGAAAAAGGCGCACAACTGGTGGAAGACTTTCTTTACCGAGCGCAAGAGCATAAGGAGCGCCTTCTCCTCAACGTTATTAACCTCGGCGAAGTGTTTTGTCGCTACGCCCGGGCACAAGACCTCACTTTTGCCAGGGATACCCTGGAGAAGATAAAACTGCTCCCCATTAAGATATACCCTTGTCCCAATGACCTGGTTCTTGAAGCATCGGAAATCAAGGCTGAATATCCTATCGCTTTTGCTGATGCCTTTATCGTGGCCACAGCCATGAGAGAAAACGCCCGCATCGTCACGGGTGATCCGGACTTTAGGAAGGTTGAACACCTCTTTCAGATCCGGTGGCTATAGCGGAACGAGAAAACCCCTTGGGGCCCGCCTCCACGCCTCGTTACCTATAGACGCGGCCCCGATTCCTATTGCAGTCAAACCTAACCCGATCAGTAGTTCCATCCTTTTACCCATTTTGCCATTGTGGATCCTGGGTCCGTGGGTCAGGTGCCAAACATACCCGGGAATGTAATACCGATTTGCCCCAGGCATTTTCATAGCCCCCTTTCTTAAAAGGCCCATTTGGGTGGCAAAAATAGCATTCTAAGCCCCAAAACAGGGCGGTTTTCCTGCAAATCCTTCACCATTTCAAGCAGTTGTCGGGGTCCGACCGACCATTATACAGTTTAATTATGGACACAAATCCGAAGGTTACCAAGATTACAAGGTATAGGACTTGAGTCAACCCCATTTTTCGTTGAAATCCTTGAAGTGGCCTTGACTTTCACAAGAAAACCACAAGTCTACGGTTGCTTGTTACTTGAAATGAGAGCTTCGCCGAAAAACTATCAATGACTCACTTTGGTGCTACACGGGAGGACTGGGGCCGAACAATGGCTCAATTCGTTGCAAGCTAATCTTCTTCAACCTTCGCTTGTCTCTTGACAATTCAATATATGATCGTCACCCTCTTCTGCGGGGACCTTTGAATGTTTTAACACCTATCTGATTTCGATCTCTATCAGACTACCACCCAGCAACTTTGCATGTGAGGGATGGCAAGTCAACAGGATGACTTGCTTGCTCTCGGCAAAATCCTTAATGGCTTCCGCTGCCAGGGCCTGCCTGTCGGGATCCAGGTCCACAAGAGGGTCATCCATGATCACAAAATTTTCTCTGTCACCCAGGAAGAGCTTTGTTATCGCCAGCCTCAGGGCAAGCCCGAGTATGTCTA
>JAFDIC010000066.1 GCA_019308525.1 Deltaproteobacteria bacterium | reverse complement strand
CCCACGTCAGGGGTTATGGTCACCTTTCTCCTGCCCTTAGAGTACTGACCGAAGGATACGGTCCCGTCTATCTCGGTCAAGATCGCGTGTTCTTTCGGTTTCCTGACCTCAAACAGTTCGGCGACCCGTGGCAGTCCGCCGGTAATGTCCTTCGTCTTGGTCGTCTCCCTGGGGATCTTGGCCAGCACCGTCCCGGGTGACACCACGTCCCCCTCGTTGACCATGATGATTGCCCCTATGGGCAGGTGATACCGCGCCTGGACCTTCTTCACCCCGGGGACCGAGGCTGTTTTTCCTTCCTCATCTTTTATGGATATTCGAGGTCGGGCTTTCATGTCACTGGACTCCACGATGACCCGGCTGATCTTGCCCGTCACCTTGTCTCTTCTTTCCTGCATCGTGACGCCGTCAATAATGTCCCCGAACTTGACCACGCCGCTCACCTCTGTGAGAATGGGTATGTTGAAGGGATCCCACTCGGCCAGGACCTGGTTGGCCTTGATCTTTTGACCATCTCTTACCTTGAGAATAGCCCCATAGGTTATGGGGTACCTCTCTATCTCCTTGTTCCCCTTGCCGAGAATGGCGATTTCGCCATTGCGGTTCATGGCAACAGGGCTTCCTTCGGCATTCTCCACCGTCTTCAGGTTCTCAAATTTGACCTTTCCGGGATTCCTGGCTTCCACCGTAGTCTGCTCGACTCGCTTGCTGGCGGTTCCGCCGATATGGAATGTCCTCATGGTCAACTGGGTACCCGGCTCCCCTATGGATTGAGCGGCAATAATGCCGATGGCCTCACCTATGTTTACCTCATGTCCATGTGCAAGGTCACGGCCATAGCACTTCTTGCACACGCCCCTCCTAGCCTCACAGGTCAACACGGACCTGATCTTCACCCTTTCAAGGCCTGCATCCTGTATCTTGTTGACTTTTCCCTCGTCTATTTCCTCGTTGGCCGCCACTAACAGTTCACCTGTTATGGGATCGTAGACATCCTCCAGTGCCACCCTTCCGAGGACCCTTTCACCCACGCGCTGTATGATTTCACCGCCCTCTACAAGGGCCGAGGCCCAAATACCATCGACCGTCCCACAATCTTCCTCAGTGATGACCGTATCTTGGGCCACATCAACGAGCCTCCTGGTGAGGTAGCCCGAATTGGCCGTCTTTAAGGCGGTATCAGCGAGACCCTTCCTCGCCCCGTGGGTGGATATGA
Source organism: Deltaproteobacteria bacterium (assembly GCA_019308525.1). The sequence continues at coordinate 11,279 of JAFDIC010000066.1, read as the reverse complement.
AGTACTGCAAGACAGTAAGACCTTCCCGGAAATTGGAGGTGATAGGGGTCTCAATGATCTCCCCGGACGGCTTGGCCATCAAACCCCTCATTCCTGCCAACTGTCGCATCTGGTCCTTGCTACCCCTTGCGCCTGAATCCGACATCATGTATATAGTGTTGAAGCTAGAGGTCTTTACCTTCTTCCCTTTTGGATCTTCCACCTCCTCAAAGGCCATCTCCCTCATCATCTCAGCGGCGATACTCTCCGTGGACTGAGCCCATATGTCTATCACCTTGTTGTACTTTTCCCCGTCGGTGATCAATCCGCTCCTGTACTGGTCATCTATCTTTTTCACTTCCCTTTCGGCCTTTTCGATGATCTCCTCCTTGGCTCTGGGGATGGTCATGTCATCTATGGACAGCGAGATCCCGGAGGAAGTGGCATATCTATAACCCAGGTCCTTAAGCCTGTCAGACAGTATGACCGTGGCCTTGATGCCTTCCCGTCTATAGGATTCGTTCACCAGGTTCCTCAGCTCCTTCTTGGTCATTACCATGTTTACCAGGGAAAAGGGCAGGCTCTTCGGCAGAATCTCATAGAGCAAGACCCTCCCCGTCGTAGTCTCCTCGATCTTTCCGTTTATCCTGACCTTGATGGAGGCATGAAGATCCAGCTCCCCCGCATCGTGAGCCATTCTGACTTCATCCAGGCTGGCGAAGATCTTTCCTTCGCCCTTCGAAAAGGGTCTCTCCCTCGTCATGTAGTAGATTCCCAAGACAATGTCCTGGCTGGGCACTATGATAGGATCTCCGTTTGCCGGAGAGAGGATATTGTTGGTGGACATCATCAAGACCCTCGCCTCTATTTGGGCCTCGATTGACAGCGGTACATGGACCGCCATCTGGTCTCCATCAAAATCTGCATTGAACGCAGTGCATACCAGGGGGTGTAACTGAATGGCCTTTCCTTCTATCAAGATGGGTTCAAATGCCTGGATACCAAGGCGGTGCAATGTAGGGGCCCTGTTCAAGAGGATACAGTACTCCCTCACCACCTCGTCCAGGGCATCCCAGACTTCCGGTGTCTCCCTCTCTACCATCCTCTTTGCAGACTTGATGGTTGTGGCAAGGCCCTTTTCATCAAGCTTGTTGTAGATGAAGGGCTTGAACAGCTCAAGTGCCATCTTCTTGGGGAGCCCGCACTGGTGGAGTCTCAGATCAGGCCCCACCACTATCACCGATCTCCCAGAGTAATCCACCCTTTTCCCAAGGAGATTCTGTCTGAATCTGCCCTGTTTTCCCTTGAGCATGTCACTCAAGGATTTGAAGGGGCGCTTGTTTGCTCCAGTCACCACCTTTCCGCGTCTTCCGTTGTCAAAGAGGACGTCCACAGCTTCCTGAAGCATCCTCTTCTCGTTCCTGACGATGATATCAGGGGCATTGAGCTCCAGGAGCCTCTTGAGGCGGTTGTTTCTGTTGATGACCCTCCTGTAGAGGTCGTTCAAGTCGGATGTTGCAAACCTGCCTCCATCCAGGGGTACGAGAGGCCTCAGGTCCGGAGGAAGGACAGGGATGACATCCATAATTGTCCACTCTGGCTTATTCCTGGACTCCCTGAATGCGTCTATGACCTTCAACCTCTTGGCCAGCTTCTTCCTCTTCGCATCTGAGCGGGTCTGCATCATCTCTGCTCTCAAGGTACTTGAAAGCTCTTCCAGGTCCAGCTCCCTGAGTATCTTTTGTATGGCCTCCGCGCCGATTCCCACCTCGAACCTGTCTCCATACTCTTCCCTCGCCCTCATCAGTTGCTCGTCGGTAAGCAATGACCCTTTGCCCAGGGGGGTGTCTTTCGGATCTATGACGATATAGTTCTCAAAGTAGAGGACCCTTTCCAGATCCTTGAGCGTCAAATCAACTAGATTACCGATCTTTGAGGGAAGGCACTTCAAGAACCATATATGCGCCACGGGAGAGGCCAGTTCAATGTGGCCCATGCGCTCGCGCCTCACCTTTGATTGTATGACTTCAACACCGCATTTCTCGCACACAATGCCCCGGTGCTTCATTCTCTTGTACTTGCCGCAGTTGCATTCATAGTCCTTGATGGGCCCGAAAATCTTGGAACAAAAAAGCCCGTCCCGCTCGGGTTTGAAAGTCCTGTAGTTGATTGTCTCAGGCTTCTTTACCTCTCCGTGAGACCTCTCCCTTATCTTTTCCGGTGAAGACAGGGAGATCTTCACGGCGTTGTAACTTGACGGATCTTTCGGCTTTGTAAAGAAATTGTATAATTCCTCCACCTTAAAGCTCCTTTTGACTAAATATTAAGAAGTAGTATCACTTTGCTCGGCATCGAGCCGAGAAGATCTTCTGCTGTTCCTTTGGATGCCATGGTACCGCCTGGCATACCTTTGCATCACAATTGTGTGTCTTCAAACAATTGCACCTCAAGCCCAAGGCTCAACAGCTCCTTGACCAACACCTTGAATGACTCAGGCAGCCCTGCTTCCAGGATGTTGTTGCCCTTTACTATCCTTTCGTACATTCTGGTTCTCCCTGCCACGTCGTCCGATTTTACCGTAAGAAACTCCTGGAGGGAATAGGCCGCGCCGTATGCCTCCATGGCCCATACCTCCATTTCCCCCAGTCTTTGACCCCCGAACTGGGCCTTACCGCCCAGGGGCTGTTGGGTCACAAGAGAATAGGGGCCGATGGACCTCGCATGCAATTTGTCATCCACGAGGTGGTGCAACTTCATCATGTACATTATGCCGACGGTTACTTGTTGGTCAAAGGGTTCCCCGGTCCGCCCGTCGTACAGGGTAGTCTTACCGGTCAAGGGAAGGCCTGCCCTTTGCAGGCATGCCTTTATCTCCTCCTCGGCAGCCCCGTCAAAGACCGGCGAGGCCATGGGGACACCGCCGTCCAGAGACCTTGCCCTTTCCACGAGTTCTTCATCCGTCAAATCTTTGAACAGGTGATTGTATTCGTCCCTGGAGAACACTTCCCGCAGCTTTTTTCTGACCTTTGCCGTATCCTGGAGCCTGCCCACCAGTTCTCTTATCTGCTTGCCCAGCTCATGGGAGGCCCACCCCAGGTGTGCCTCAAGAACCTGTCCTACGTTCATCCTCGAAGGCACTCCCAGGGGGTTGAGTATGATGTCAACCGGGGTTCCATCCTCGAAATAGGGCATGTCTTCCACTGGGAGAATCCTTGACAGGACACCCTTGTTGCCATGTCGCCCCGCCATCTTGTCCCCCACTGAAAGCTTCCGCTTCACCGCTATATATACCTTGACCATCTTTATTACACCGGGAGCGAGCTCATCACCCATCCCGAGCCTTTCAATTCTCTCGTCAAAGAACTGGTTGATCTTGCTCACCTTCTCATTGTACTTCTCGACAATTGTCTCCATCTTCTCTATCACGTCCATGGACGCCTTTAAGTCCGCCCCGGCCCACGCCTCCACTGGAATGCGATCAATGTCTTCCAGGGTGATCTCTTTCTTTGTGCCCATGAGCGACTTGCTGGTATTCTTGTCCTTCAAAGCACGCTTGAGTTTTTGACCGACCAGAACCTCCTTCAACCTGGCCCTTGCGTTCCTTTGAATTATTTCTATTTCGTCCCTTTTATCCTTTTCCAGCTTGGCCTTGGCTTCCTCCTCTATGGCCAAACTCCTTGCATCTTTCTCAACGCCCCTCCTGGAGAAAATCTTCGTATCGATTACGATCCCTTCCACCCCGGGAGGCACCCTGAGGGAGGAGTCCTTGACATCCCCTGCCTTGTCCCCGAATATGGCCCTGAGCAGCTTCTCTTCGGGTGAGAGTTGGGTTTCGCCCTTGGGCGTGATCTTCCCCACCAGGATGTCACCCGGCTTGACCTCGGCCCCTATCTTTATGATCCCGCTCTCGTCAAGGTTCTTGAGGGCCTCTTCTCCAACGTTGGGTATGTCCCTGGTGATCTCTTCCTTGCCCAGCTTTGTGTCCCTTGAGACCACCTCAAATTCCTCGATGTGAATTGAGGTATATATGTCGTCCTTTACCACCCGTTCACTGATGATGATAGAATCCTCAAAGTTGTATCCTCCCCAGGACATAAAGGCCACCATAACGTTCTGCCCGAGGGCCAGTTCACCGAGGTCCGTAGCAGGTCCATCCGCTATTATCTGGCCTTTCTTTACAAGATCACCCTTTCTCACTATAGGCTTTTGGTTATAGCACGTATTCTGATTGGACTTCTTGTACTTGAGCAGCTTGTAGATCTCCACCTCGTCTCCATCATCTGAACCACCTTTCGACCTGACAAGTATCCTGGAGGCGTCTACGTCTTCCACTATTCCATCTCTTCGGGCAATAATCGTTACACCCGAGTCCCGTGCCACAACCCCCTCTATCCCTGTTCCTATCAGGGGTGCACTTGCCTTCAACAGGGGAACGGCCTGTCTTTGCATGTTGGATCCCATCAACGCCCTGTTGGCATCATCATGTTCCAGGAACGGTATCAGGGAGGCGGACACGCTCACGAGCTGGTCAGGGGATACGTCCATGTATTTCACGCTTTCCACCGGGGCCCTGCTCGCCTCGCCTTCAATCCGAACTGCGGCCTCGTCCCTGACAAAGTATCCTTTCTTGTCAATTGGGGCATTGGCCTGTGCAATAGGGTAATCCTTTTCATCAAGGGCCGAGAGATACTGTATCTCATCGATCACCCTCCCGTTTTCAGCTTTCCTGTACGGCGTTTCAATGAAGCCGAATTCATTGACCCTTGCATAGGTACTCAAGGAGACGATGAGTCCGATATTGGGACCCTCGGGAGTCTCAATGGGACAAATCCTCCCGTAGTGGGTGGGATGGACGTCCCTGACCTCGAACCCGGCCCTCTCACGGGTCAGCCCTCCCGGCCCCAGGGCACTCAGCCTGCGTTTGTGGGTAATCTCCGAAAGGGGGTTCGTCTGATCCATGAACTGGGACAATTGGCTCGTACCAAAGAATTCCTTGACCACGGCCGACACCGGCTTTGAATTGATCAGGTCATGGGGCATGAGTGTCTCCACTTCCTGGAGGCTCATCCTTTCCTTGATCGCCCTTTCCATTCGGACCAACCCGATCCTGTACTGGTTCTCCAGCAGTTCGCCGACCGCCCTGACCCTTCGGTTGCCAAGGTTGTCAATGTCATCCACCATGGCCTCGGCGTTCTTGAGCCTTATCAACTCCTTAACCGTGGCTATGATATCCTCTTTTCTCAATGTCCTCTGCTCAAGCGGCACATCCTGGTTCAACCTGTAGTTGAGCTTGAGCCTTCCCACTGGAGAAAGGTCGTAAGATGAAATGTTGAAAAACAGGTTATGGAAAAAGTTGTTTGCAACTTCCTGGGTTGGAGGGCTGCTCGGCCTCATCTTCCTGTAGATCTCCAGGACGGCCTCGTCAGGATGGTCTATCTTGTCCAGCATCATGGTGTCCCTGATTGTCGTGCTCACACCAGGGGCCTCCAGGACCAGGCATTCGATTTCCTTGATCCCCGCCTCCAGAATAGCGGCAATAACCTCTTCAGTAATGGACTGGTTGCCGTGCAGGAGTATTTCACCCGTTGCAGGGTCCACTATGTCGTCCGCCACAACCCTACCCAACATTTCCTTTGGGCCCACGGGTATATGGGTAATCCCGGCCGCCTCTATGATCCTGTGAACCCTCTTGGTGTACTTCTCGCCCTCCTTTACCAATACCTTTTTCGTCCTGGAGTCCACGACATCTCTGACTATCCTGGAGCGGTAAAGATTATCGAACACTACAGGGCGGAAGAACTGCTTCTTGTCCTTGTCCACTACCACCTTTTCTGTTTCATAGAACTGTGCAAGGATCTCCTTTGACGAAAACCCGAGGGCCTTGAGGAATGTGGTAACAGGGAATTTTCTTCTCCTGTCGATCCGGGCGAACAAAAGGTCCTTCGGGTCAAATTCAAAATCCAGCCAAGAACCCCTCAAGGGGATAATGCGAGCGGAGTAAAGCAGTTTGCCGCTGGAGTGCGTTTTCCCCTTGTCATGGTCAAAGAAAACCCCCGGGGAGCGGTGCAACTGGCTGACAACGACCCTCTCGGTCCCGTTGATGATAAAGGTTCCCCGCTCGGTCATCATGGGCAGAGTTCCGAAGTAAATCTCCTGCTCCTTGATGTCCCTGATGCTCTTTGTTCCGTTCGCCTCGTCGGTATCAAATACGACCAGCCGCACCGTCAACCTCAGAAGAGCCTCGTAGGTCATGCCCTTGTTGATACATTCATCTTCACCGTACTTGGGCTCTTCAAAGGCATATCTTATGAATTCAAGGGACGATGTGCCGCTGAAGTCACGAATGGGGAACACGCTCTTGAAGGCCCCCTGGAGGCCTATGTCCATCCGCTCTTCAGGAGGCACGTCCTTCTGCAAAAATCGCTCGTAGGATTGCTTCTGAATCTCGATCAGATTGGGAATATCGATTATCTTTTCGATCTTCCCGAAATTTCTCCTTATGCGGTGGCTTACACCTTCGTTCTTTTTCATCTGATCTCCTGATCTCCTTGCACCAAGAATATTAGATGACCCCCCGTTCAAACTAGAGGCCACATTGTTCTTCAGAGGCCCGCGGCTCCACTCCTAGCTGCTCGTCTCAATGAGGAACTCGGGTTGATGAAATGCTGGAACAATGGAACAACTGCGAAAAAGAGCATTCCCAACCTTCCAATGTCTCCGTATTGCAGTCTGATCACCCACATCACGCATACAAGTCCGTAGTCGTATCCGCCCACCCGTGGACATGCTTGCATATGAAATGTCAAAACTGGATTCCCTTGGGTTGGCCGGGGTGAAATTGCCTACTTGATTTCAACCGTTGCACCGGCTTCTTCCAGTTGCGCCTTGAGGTTCTCTGCCTCTTCCTTGGAAACGCCTTCTTTAACATTTCCAGGAACGCCGTCCACCAGGGCCTTTGCCTCTTTCAGGCCCAAACCTGTGATGGCCCTGACCACCTTGATAACCTGGATCTTCTTATCTCCCACCCCGGTGAGGACGACGTCAAACTCGGTTTTCTCTGGGGCCTCTTCCTGGGCCTGACCTCCCGGCGCGGGGCCTGCCATAGCAACAGGAACCGCGGCGGAGACTCCAAATTTTTCTTCCAATTCCTTTACGAATTCTGAAAGCTCCAGGACCGTCATGTTGGAAATAAAATCGATAACGTCTTCTTTGGTGATGTTTGCAGCCATAACTATTTCATAACCTCCCTTTATCTATCCTTTATCTATCAATTGTCCTATGGAAATTCCGGTCGGCCCCTGGGGGCTGAGCCATAGTGTCGAAAGAGTGAAGCTCACCACGGCGATTGAGGATCTATTTCCCTTCTTGGCACGTATCGCCGGATGCCGCCTCCCCAAAACTCATCCTTGGGCCTCTGCCTTTTTCCCCTCTACGGCCTTCAATACGTTCACGAGTTGGACCAGCACGCCGTTCAACACCCTCACCAGTGATGCAGGAACTGCTTGCATGGCCGATAGCACCTGTGCCACCAGGTCGTCCCTGCCGGGCAACTCTGCCAGCCTGTTTATGGCCTCTACACCCATGATCTTGCCGCCAATCTGGCCCACCTTGATCTCCAGGTGCTTCTGCTCTTTCATCCCTTCCACCAGGACCTTGGCGGGAGCCACCACGTCTTCATAGGCGATTGCCAAGGCATTGGGCCCTGAGAAATGTTTCTCCAGTATGGCGCTCTCGGTTTCGCGGCTGGCAAGCTTCAGGAGACGATTCTTCATGACCCTAAAGTCGGTATTGTGTTTCCTTAGTTCCCTCCTGATTGAATTCATGGACTCCACGTCCAATCCCTTGTAGTCAACCAAAAACGTGGCTTCAGCCTTTTTCAGTCGACTGTGAAGGTCTTCTACAAAAGCTCTCTTCTCTTCCCTGTTCAAAAACAGATCACCCCCTTTATGATCCAGTCTAGAATTATCAAAGTCGCGCGGGGTGCCTCTTCCAGTCATCTTGTTATCGACTTCCGGTCTCGGCAGGCCCATAGAAAAGATTAAGCCACCCGTGCCCCTCTGCTACTTGTTCAGGGGCTATCAGCACCCGCTGTCTTTGACCAGAATAACAAAGCCTCTAAGCCATCGATATGACACCAATCAATGAAAACTTTGCCCACCGCCAATTAGGAAAACCGGGGCCGTCTCAGCAATCATCCTACCCGGGGGGGGCAGGTTTCTCAGCATGAGACAAACTCCCCTCCATCCATGATATCCGCCCGGTAACCTCATCGTCTCAACGCCTTCCCCGTCCCAATGAAAACAAATCTTGGCTCGGCACCCGGTGAGCCCCTCACCTTGGGTCCCTGGCCCTTTCTCTCATATGTTCACCGGATTAATTTGGATGGCTAACTCAAACTCTCACATAATAGTCTTACGAGCTTGCAGCGAGTAGATCTTTCACAAAACCGGGATCAACCTTTATACCAGGCCCCATCGTCGTAGAAATGGCTATGCTTCTTAGATAGGTTCCTTTACTAGCAGGTGGTTTCAACCTCAAAAGGGTATCCATAAAGGCCGCCATATTGCCAAGCAGTTTCTCCATGCCAAAGGACACCTTCCCCATGGGTGCATGGACAATGCCTGCCTTTTCCACTCTAAAATCTATCTTACCTGCCTTGATCTCCTTGACTACCTTGGCCACATCGAATGTTACGGTCCCGAGCTTCACATTCGGCATCATTCCCCTTGGCCCCAGAATCCTACCCAACTTGCTGACAGAGCTCATCATGTCCGGTGTGGCTATGGCCTTGTCAAATTCAAGCCAACCCCCCTGGATCTTCTTGATGTACTCGTCGGACCCCGCATAATCTGCACCTGCCTCCAGGGCCTCCTTCTCCTTCTCGCCCTTCGCAAAGACCAGGACGCGTATTTCCTTACCCACACCATTGGGCAACACGACCGTCCCCCTTACCATCTGGTCGGCGTGCCTCGGGTCTACCCCGAGCCGGACGGCTACATCCACCGTCTCATCGAACCCGGCATATGCACAATCCAGGGCCAGTTGTAAGGCCTCCTGGAAGCTATACTTCTTTCGCCTGTCTACCTTCTCCAGCGAACTCCTGTATTTTTTTCCCCTCTTAGACATTTTCCCAAAAACCTCTTCTAGTATCCTATCTCGAGACCGTAATTCCCATACTCCTTGCCGTCCCCTCGATTATCTTCATTGCGCTTTGCAGGTCGTATGCGTTCAGGTCTTCAAATTTGAGCTTCGCAATCTCTTCGATCTGCTTCCTGGTTACACTCCCGACCTTTTCCCTGTTAGGTTCACTCGACCCCTTGGCTATCTTGGCTGCCTGCTTGAGCAGGACGGCGGCAGGGGGTGTCTTGGTAATAAACGAAAAGGTCCTGTCGGCATAAATCGTTATGACCACCGGTATGACAGTCCCGGCTTGGTCCTGGGTCTTTGCATTGAATGCCTTGCAAAACTCCGCTATGTTGACCCCATGCTGGCCCAACGCAGGTCCGATCGGTGGAGATGGATTGGCCTGGCCTCCCTTTACCTGGAGCTTGACAGTTGCAATGATCTTTTTTGCCATCTTTTTCCTCTTCAGATCTCAGGAGATCGTAAAAAGCCTGAAAATGCTCATTTCTGTCATTCCTGCCCCGCATGTCAGGTGCGGGATAAACTGGAGCTGGAACCCGGCAATTCCCAAGGCTTCTGGATGCCGAACCAGGTCCGGCATGACGGTCTCGGGGCTTTCTACGAAGCCATCAGATCTTGTTCACTTGTATAAAATCCAGTTCAACGGGTGTGGAGCGACCGAAAATAGTGATAAGGACCCTCAATTTCTCCTTGTCTGGTTTTACTTCTTCCACTACGCCCTGGAAATTGCTGAAGGGGCCGTCTATCACCCGCACTTCATCCCCTTCTTCAAAGTGGTATTTCGGTTTTGGCTTGCTTATCCCCTCTTCCATCTGCCTGATTATCCGTTCTGCCTCTTCGTCCGGGATCGGTGCAGGGGTCAGGCCGCCGCCGACAAAGCCAGTGACCTTGGCGGTATTCCTGACCGTGTGCCAGGTTTCCTCGTTTACCACCATTTGGACCATGATGTAACCAGGATAAAACTTTCTGGAAGAGGTCTTTTTTCTCCCTTTCTTCAACTCGATAACATGTTCCGTAGGGACGATTATCTTTCCAAAATACTCCTCCTGTCCAAGGGCCTTTATCCTTTCCTCAAGGCTTGCCTTGACCTTATGTTCAAAACCGGAGTAAGTATGCACCACGTACCACCTCATACCCGGTTTGCTGTTTTTCTCTTCTTTGCCCATTACCCGCCTAGCATCTCATGGGATAGTTTCGCACGGCATCCATTTCCGAAAAATGGCTTACCCTACTACATTCTTTATGGCCTTGATCAGCCCGAAATCTATCAGCCCCAAGAACAGTGCCACAATCAGGACAAGAATTATGACCATGGCCGTGGACGCCAGTAGTTCCTTTCTCGTGGGCCATTTCACTTTCTTCAATTCAATCTTGGCTTCCCTCAAGAACTGAATCGAAACGTTTACGAACCTGAATACTGATGTCTTCTGACTTGGTTTTTTTTCAACCTCTTTCTTCGTAACAGCCGGATAAACTCTCTTAGGGCCCTCTCTTTCCGCAACAGCCCCATCTTCCTTTTTTTTCACTTCAACTTTATTCTGCTTGGATGCAGTTTGATGTTTCCTGCGCGAACCCCTCTTCTTCTTTTTCTGTGTAGGCTTTTTCATCTAGTCTCATCTTTTCATATGGAATTTCTGGCAAATCTCTACAACACTTTGTCCCGGAGTACCGACACTGACCAACTCGCCAAAAATTGGCAGGCCAGGAGGGATTCGAACCCCCAACACCCGGATTTGGAGTCCGGTGCTCTAGCCGTTAGAGCTACTGGCCTGCACCACGTGAACCACCTATTTGGTTTCCCTGTGAAGGGTGTGGGACCTACAGAACGGACAATATTTCTTGAGAGCCAGTTTGTCAGGCGTCTTCTTCTTATTCTTCGTGGTACTATAGTTGCGGTTCTTACATTTCTCACAGGCCAGGGTAATTATGTCCCGCATACACGTGCTCCTTTTCCGCTCGCCCCATTTTCACATTCCCATCGACCGCACAGCCTCCGGGCCAACCAACCCGCAGGGGAATCGAGTCCCTGTTGAGTCATTTCTATTCCAGGATTTCGCTGATTACCCCGGCACCCACGGTCCTGCCGCCTTCCCGGATCGCAAAACGCAACTCCTTCTCCATCGCTATGGGTGTTATCAGCGCAACCTCCATCGTCA
>JAFDIC010000550.1 GCA_019308525.1 Deltaproteobacteria bacterium | reverse complement strand
TCCATCGAGGAAATTCTGGACCATGCAGACCCGGGAAGAGCAGGCAGAGGTCTCAATCCCGGGGCAGGGGTGGTGCAGTGATGGTGATTATGGCGCTCAGCAGGGCGGCTGCGCTGAAAATCAGCCAGGCATATTCAAAGCTGCCAAAGGTGTCATAGAACAATCCGGCTATAGGTGGACCTGCAATGGTACCGATGGTGAAAAAGAGATTGATCAACCCCAGTATCTTGCCGAAATTCTTTACCCCGAAATAGCCCCGATAGATGGGTAACAGTGTGGGCATCACCCCCCCAATACCAAGCCCCATAAGGAGGACGTACAGCAGGATTAATACAGGAGAGTCATCTTTTATCGTCCACAGGGTGAACATCCCCGCCCCTACAAATCCTATGGATATCACCCTCATGTACCTCTTGTCGTAGATATCGGAAAGCCATCCAAAGGGGACGCGGGCTGCAAGACTTACCAGGGGCACGCCCATTGCAACCAAGCCTCCAATGGATCTTTGAACATTCAGGCTTCTGAGGTAGGGCATGATGTGCGTGATGACTGATGAAACAGGAAGTACCTGAAAGAAGGTCCCCAGACCTATTTGCCAGAAGGCCCGCATCATCAGGGCCTCTTTTACACTTTTGCCCCGTGCAGCCGCCTCCAGGGGTGTTCGGCTACCAGGTTCATCCCTGGTACAATCCGATACGGCTGGCGTGCCGGGCCTGGATCGGAACACCGTGGACAGGGGGAGGCCGATCAACAGGAGTCCCGCGCCGGAAACAAGCAATGTCTTGCGCCAACCCAGGGCATCGATCAGGTAGACAAGGCCCGGGACAAAAAACCCGCCTATGCCGTTTCCCAGGAATAGGATACCGGTCGCCTTGCCCATGTCCCTTTCAAACCACCTGGCAACGGTCGTCTGCGGAACCATGCTGAACCCCAGGGAGCTACCCAGGCCCATGAGCAAAAATGACGCATAAAAGGTTGACAGGGAGTGGATCCGGCTCAAGCACACCAGCCCCACTCCGTAAAGGATAGTACCGATCATTACCAGGGCCTTTGGGGAATATTTGTCAACCACAATACCCATCAATGGGTTAAGCGCCCCGGTTTCGACGCCCCGAAGGGAAGATGCGAGGGAAATATGCGTATAGCTCCAACCAAGAGATAGGGCAATCGGGTCAATAAAGGCTGTAAATCCGTATATTCCAATGGAGCTGTTGCAGGCCATCAGTATGATGCCTGCAGTTACGATGTACCATCCGTAATACATGAGATCATTTCTTTCTGGGTTCTCCCGTGATTTTGTTGCTTGTCAGAATAGCTCTCCCATGGAGCCGACAAAGACGAACTGTACAACTTCTTGTGAGACATGGCAAATCGTTTCAACATGCGCAGGTAGAGTGGGGGGATCAGGCTGGATCAGGGACCAAGCTCATGGAAGTCTGGAAACAGGGATGAAGAGATGGTTGCCTGGAGCTTCGTCCACCAAAGTATGCCGTTCCTGAAGAGGCGGCTATCTTTTGCCTGTAAGGACATTTTTTGCTTGATCTATCCCCCCATTTGTAGATACTTTAAAAAGGATTTCAGACAGTTATCATGCCAGGTTATGGGGTTGTATTATTGGGGTTTATCTGGGATAGGGAATTAGGCAGGTTGGAAGGCTCGATCTGATGGGGGAACTCAGCCAATACTGCAGGATAAAATGGGAACGCTCCGTGAGGCTGAAAAGAGAAGGGGCCTTGCAGGAAGCGGAAAATGAACTGAGAGAGGCCCTTGAGGAGCAGCCGGAGCACCCCCTGCTATTAACGAGCCTCGCTCAGCTCTACCTGATGCAGGACAGGCCCCGTGAGGCCAAGATCTTGACGGATACGGTCCTCTCCTGTAACCCTCAATATCCGCAAGCCCTCCACGTGCTGGGAGAGATCTATTATAAAGAGAACGAGCTCCAAAAGGCGCTTCAATGCTTTGAACAGGCCTATGAAATTGCGCCGCAGTTCTATATGGCCCGGGGCATTGTAAAGACCTTGAGGGACATGAAACGCTATGGGGAAGCCCTCGAAGCACTGGATAGAGCACTTGTTCATGACCGTGATAACCTAAGGCTTCAAAAGGAGAGGGCGGTGATCCTCAACAGGATGGGGAGGAGGGAAGAAGCACTGGATCTCTACGAAAGAATAAGCAAGCTTGATCCCGAAGACAGATTTGTTCGAAGGGAAGTATATCGCCTGAAGGGCCTGGAAAGACCTGATGAAAAGGTGGTCCAGGAGCTGAAAATGGTGGTCAACCTCGAATCAAGGAAAGATGATGCCCAGCTACACGAATTCTTGGGACAAAAGCTAAAGAAGCTTGGAAAATTGAGAGAGGCCGCCGCTGAGTTTCAAAGGGCGAGGGAACTATCGACTGGGTGAATATTCCGAAGCGATCACTCTGCTGGAGGGCGTATTCCTGAGAGATCCAAATGACTTCAGGATAAAGGCAACGCTGAAGAAGGTGTATCAGGCCATGAACAACCCGGAGGGATTCATCGACCTTCTGGAAAGGGCCCTGGAGAAACACCCTCAAAACGTAAAGTTGGCCGGGGCCCTGAAGGGTATGAAAAAGAAAATGGAGACGAAGGCAAGTTCGAAAAGGGGATCATGAAGGAAGAGTTGACCATAGGCGACCTGGTAGAGGTCCCTGAGATCAAGACCGTCATCCAGATGCAGGATCTGAAGGATCCTCTCCTTCGGAAGATGATAGTCGACACCTTTGTGCTGACCTCCGAGGTCACGAGCAATCTCCAGGCCGTTCTCGCGAGTCTCAAGGGTGCTGAAGGGAGGGGCATTTTCTTGAAAGGGCATTTCGGTTCAGGAAAATCCCATTTCCTGACCATGCTCAGCCTTTTGCTGAGAGACCCCGGAGCGTGGGATACCATTATCTCCCAGGAACCTTCTCTTGCAAACTACAAGGGTGAATTGGAGAAACGAAGACTCCTTGTGGTGGGGACCTCCCTGGTAGAGCACAGAAGCACGGAATTCCTGGAGGATATTATCCTGAACGCGACCCTGGAGGAGCTCGGCGAAGATGTGAGCAGGGAAGTTGACAGGACAGGTAGCAGGTCCGGGATCTTTTCAAGGCTCCGGACAATAACAGGGGAGAAAGGTTTTTCAGGGCTCGTAATCCTGATAGATGAGCTTTCGGAGTTTCTAAGATCCAAGCCCCATGCCCGCGCATACAATGAAGATATTCGATACTTGCAATACCTTGGAGAGGAGGCTGCTGCATTTCCCCTATGGATCGTCGCTTCCTTGCAAGAATGGATCGAGGAGACCGGGGAGATCCACCAGGATACCTTCAACAAGATCAAAGATCGATACCGTATTCGCCTGAACCTGGGTCGGGCGCATATCGAGGAGCTGGTCTCAGAGAGGTTGATTCGCCACAAGGAAGGATCGGATTCCAGAATCAACGAGATATTCGATCAAGTGAAATCCTTTTTCCCCACCTTTCCAGTTACCAGGGAACGCTTTGTCAGGCTTTATCCGGTACATCCGGCTACCTGCTCCCTCCTGGACCGCCTGAAACCCCTTTTCTCCGAACATCGCGGCGTCATCGACTTCATTCATTACAGGCTCAAGGGTGACCGGGAACGAAATATTCCATCAATGCTGGGTCAACCGGCCCATCGACTCCTCAGACCGGAGGTGATCTTTGATCACTTCTTGGATCGGATTCGAGAACGTACAGAGACCCAGATCTATGTCGAAAGGGTATTCGAGGGCTGCCTTGAAACCATCGACAACGTTTTTCCTGACCAGGACCAGAAGGAAGTGGCAAGGGCTGCCATAAAACTGCTGATCCTTTTTGCCATATCACCCGTGAAGTACAAGTACACTGTCCGTCATCTCGCTGAAATGATACTTTTTCCTATCACCTCCCTGGAATCCCAGATCAACTATCAGTTCCTGCACGATCTCCTCAATCAACTCACAGAGGAGGGCTTGTACCTGCGGGTCGAGAAAGGAAAAGATCCCCTTGACGATCACTTCTTCATTGACCTGAAGGCGGATATGGCCGGTCTGCTGCGGCGGAGGATCAAGCACAAGGCGTCCCTTATTTTCTCCGGTGACCGAAGGCTCTTCTGGAAAACGGCAGGTTTGGTGGATTCAGCCTATCTGCCTTTGCGTGACTGGGTGGAAAGAGGGAGACAACAAGTGACAACGCGGTGGCAGCATACCCTCCGATCCGGGACAATTCTGCTCCGCCAACTGGATGAGGTATCACCCGAGGACATCGATTCCTATGCAACGCGGCAAGGGAGGAGCGAGGAAGACTACTTCATAATCATAGGGACCACACACGAAAGAGAAGTTCAATACCGCCACGTAAAGGAATCCCTTCTACCAAGAATTCGGGAAGCATACAGGGGCATGTTCCTGTTCTGGTTGCCAGCCCCCTCTGAGGGAGACATTTCGTGGATCAAAGAGGTCCTGGCTGCCATCATGATGGAAGAGGAAATGGCATCAGGAGTCCATGATGGATCCCAGGAATTGAAAGAACTCCTGAGGGCCTTTTTGAACAGGCAGAAGAAACGGATCACCGAGCACTACAATGGCCTTTACTATCAGGGTGTTCTGCTCCGGGATGAGGGAGAGGTAAACCTCTCCGGTGTTGGAGTCCTGAGCCAGGAAAAGTTCCTGTCCGAATTTGTTCCGCCGCTTCTGGAACGGAGGTTTCCGAAACACGGTCGAATACAACCCTATATGGATGTATTGCCTTTAGGTGTG
>JAFDIC010000065.1 GCA_019308525.1 Deltaproteobacteria bacterium | reverse complement strand
AGGATACGGGAACGGGAGTTCTTGATTTTCTCCTGGAGCCGGTTAATCAATGCTGTTTTCTCCAGGATCTGGTCCTTGAGGCTCATGCTGATCTTCTTTTCCTCGGCATAATCCCTCTTCAGCTTGCCAAGGTTCACCTCCATTCGCTTCAGGCGATCCCTGGTCATCTCCAGTTCCGCCTTTTTCTCGGCCAGGGCTTTTTCACCCCTGAGCACTGTAATCTGGCTCTGGATGGCTTCCATCTCCCTTTTGGATCTTGCCATTTCTTGTTCAAGGGTGAGGATACGGGAATCCGAAGTCTTGATTTTCTCCTGGAGCCGGTTAATCAATGCTGTTTTCTCCAGGATCTGGTCCTTGAGGCTCATGCTGATCTTCTTTTGCTCGGCATAATCCCTCTTCAGCTTCTTGAGTTTTTCCTCAAGCTCATAAACCTGGGCCTTCAGCATCCCCGTCTCTTTCCTGGATCTCGCCATTTCCTGTTCAAGGGCCTTGGTGCGCTCTTCAGAGTCCTTGATCTTTTCCTTGAGGGCTACAATCATTTTCTCCTTTTCCTGGAGTTGTGTCTTAAGGGCACTGTTGGCCTCCCTTTCCTTTGAATATTCCTTTTCCAATATCTGGAGCCTCTCCCCAACCCGGTAAAGCGCCCGGTCTTTTTCCTGGATTTGCTTTTCGAGTTCAGATACCAGTTCTCTGGTTCTCTTCAGCTCCTTGAGGTCGGAGATGAGCGTTTCATACCCGGAGCGAAGTTTAGAGAGCTCCTCTTCGACCCGCACCTTTTCCCTTTCGAGCTCAGCAATCCGGACATTCTTGGATGAGAACTGGGTTTCAATTGACCTTGCGGATTCCCGTGCCTCTTTGAGGGCCTTTTCAAGCGTCTGAACCTTCTCCCTGAGCGAGGAGATATCCCTGTTTAGCTCTTCCACCTTTTGGCTCAGGTCAGACGCCCTTTTTTCACTCTCCTCCAGGGCCCGTTTAGAATCCACCTGTTGATCATAGAGCACTACGCCCCCGATAAGGGATGCAGCAAGGATTGTTGAGAGTATGATTATGGCAATTTTCATAGGAAGCCCCCTTTTGCAGGTATGTTATGCGAAGCACCTTGGCGTCTGGTCCATTGGCACTAGACACCACCGGTACCTGCATCGATCCCGCGGGTGAACCATGTACATCCTAGGCTGTTCAACAGTTTGAGGAAAAGGAGTAACATGCCTCTAAGAAGCATCTAGCATCTATTTTTGACGATCTTGTAAAAAGTCGAAATTGGGATGGCAAAGTAAAAAGCTTCAAGTTCAAGGCGCGCGAAACTCGTGTGACGAGGCGTACTTGGCGTACGCCGCAATCACAACGAGATGAAGCGCAACGCAGAAATTGGACTTTTTACGAAGCCATCATTTTTGATATGAAAATAGCAAAACATAAAGCTATATAAATGTTCTATGCTTACAAATAGGCATAGTATATCAAAAATATTTAATTTGGCAAGATTAAATATACTCCTAATGCTTGAGTTGACTCAAGGATATTGATAATGATCAGGGATGGGGCTCCCTTTAAATCTCTCTCTGGGTTTAATTCCCCGCAGCTTGCTGTGTATGGTCATGTGCAATAGCTCTGGATGTGTCATGGACTTTAGGGTATCCAGGAGCCAGGAGCCAGAATCCAGAATAATAAGGTTCTGGCCAATGCTGAACCGATGATAGGGATTGTTGGAGCGAAGCGCAATCAGAATTCTTCTGACTCCCGGCTTCTATGTTTCGCCTGTACTTGTTGCGGCTGTAGCCCCTTTAAGGGGCGGAGCAAAGCCGGGTCCTTGGGGCCTGATCTTTATTCCTCGTTCACCGGGGCTTGCCATCCGTGAAAAAACTGCCTTGCGATTATGGGGGAGGGTGCATTACTAGAGTTCCTCAGGGGTAAAGGTCACCACATCACCAATGTCCGCCCTATCGGCGAACACCATAACGAGCCTGTCTACACCGAGTGCAATCCCTGCGGATCCGGGCATTGAAGAGAGGGCAGTGATGAACTTTTCAGGGAAAGGGTGGACCGGCTTCCCCAGGCTCTTCCTTTCCAGGGCCACCGATTCGAATCGCCTTCTTTGTTCTTCCGGGTCAGTAAGCTCAGTGAAAGCGTTTGCCAACTCCAGCCCGCCCAGGTACAGTTCGGCCCTTTCCGCAAGCCTGGGATCGTCCTTCTTTATTTGGGAGAGGGCGGCAAGTTGGCCCGGGTAGTCGTAGAGGAAGACCGGTCTTTCAATCCCGAGACGGGGTTCGATCTCCCTTGCCATTATCTCATGGAACATACCGTTGCTGAGGGCCTCTTCCATTGTGGAAGAAGAATAGAGCTCAAAGGCCTCGCAAACCGACATCCAGACCCAAGGCCGTTCCAGGCTGATCTGGTTTCCCCTGTAACCAATTGATTTTCCAAGGGAGAGGAGATGGGCGATACCCCAGATCATTTCCTCACATTCCTCCATGATTGCCCTGTAATCAATGCCCGCTCGGTACCATTCCAGGATTGTGAATTCGGGGAGATGAACAGCCCCCCTTTCACCCCTTCGGAAGGACTTGCAGATCTGAAAGATTTTCCTGTAGCCTGAAGAAAGAAGCCGTTTCATGCACAGTTCGGGGGAAGTATGGAGAAACCCCCCTTCCGTCTCAATGGGATCGATATGGGTTTCAGGGGTTGGAGCGGGAATCAGGTAGGGAGTCTCGACCTCGAGGTATCCCCTGTCCACGAAAAAGTCTCTAATGGCCTGTATGATCCTGGCCCTGAGCCAAAGGTTTGACTTCCCGGACACCACGACGACATTTTCATGCAGATCGCTATTCTTTGACCCGGGTGACATACTCCCCGGTGCGTGTATCAACGGTTACCTTGTTGCCCTCCTCTATGAACGGCGGGACCCTTAGGGTATAACCAGTTTCCAGGGTTACCGGTTTGCTGTCGCCAGATACGGAGTCCCCTTTTACCCAGGGGTCTGCCTTGACGACCTCCAGATCCACGAAATTGGGGAGGGTAATTCCTATTGGTCTGCTACCAAAGAAGAGGATGTCTACTTCAAGGTTGTCCTTGAGATAATTCTTTGCGTCTCCGACCTGTTCTTCGGTGAGGAATGACTGCTCGTAGTTTTCCACGTCCATGAAGCAGTACTGACCTTCCTGGCTGTAAAGGTATTGCATTCTGCGTTCTTCAAGATCAGCCGGTTGGAAGGTGTCGCCGGATCGATATGTCCGGTCGATTATCACGCCTGTAATCATGTTCTTCAGCTTGCACCGGTAGAGGGCCTGGCCCTTCCCCGGTTTTGAGAACTGGAAATCGATTATGATATAGGGTTCATTATCGATCTGAATTTTCAAGCCTTTTCTGAGATCACTTGCGCTGTACATGAATAGTATCCCTTGTTGCCCCGCTGTTTTGCCCCCTATCGGATCAAATCGCGGATTCTGCGGGGGCTGGATCAGGTGAAAGGACTATAGGGAAGAGGCCGCGGGGTGTCAAGAGGAAAAGATGCCGGAGATCTCCCGGGGAAAAATACAGGGGCCAGTAGCCAGAACTCAGAATAAGGTTTTTGGCAACTGTTCAACAGGCTGTTGCCCCAAGCCTGATCAAGGACCATGAGCAGTCCCCGGAGGGGAATTTTCCCAAGGCTCAATAGTCGTCCTGACCGCCATCTTGGGATTGTTTCTTGAACAGGCTCCTGATCGACCTGCCTATATCTTTGAATACCTTCTTTATGGGGTCCTTTGTTCCTTTGCTTCCATCTTTCCCGCCTTGGGCCTTTCGGGCAGGTTCCGGCCGCTCCTTGCCTCCAGGCCCGGCCCTTTCAATGGACTCCAGGGCCGCGATACATGGATTCTTACCCCCGAGACTTCCACTGGCCAGTACGGCAGCAATTCCGAAGGGCCCAAAAAGGGCTATGCCCCCGATGGCCTTGCCTAGAAGGATGGCGGTCTGTTTCGGGTCAACCTCAAGGGAAGGATCGGCAAGGGTGCCCCCGAGCTTGAGTGGTTTGGCCAGCTCTCCCATGTTGATGCTCAACCTCCCCACCCCGTTGATCCCGAGCCCCTTTTTTGGTATGGGCTTGACCGAGAAATCCAGGCCCTCTGTCCCGAGATCGACTTCCCCGCTCCCAAGGAAGCTCATATACTCCGTATCCAGGACAAAGACCCTGCTTTGGGCAATGCCGTCACTGATATCGAAATGGCCCACAAAGCAGTTTATCTCCGAGTATTCCTTGTCGCCTCCCAGGGGGTCCAATAACCCGAGGGCCGTCGTGGCGAAATCCGTCCCCAGCTTATTGAGGTACTTATTGTCAAAGCGTCCCTTGTCCACTGTAAGTGCGATTTGACCATTGAGGTCCGCCATTATTTCTGCAAGGGAGATGCCCATACCAAATATGTCCATGTCGACATCGAGCTTTCCTTCCAGGGGCTCAGCGATACCAAGCTCTTTGAGCATTTCCTTGATATCCAGTTGAACCAGGGAGAGCGAAAGGGTGTAACTCCTTGCCTTGCCCGTGGGTCTGGAGTCAAAGGACAGGGTAAGGGAACCGCCACCGGCAAAAGAAGATCTGAGATATCTGATCCTGACTCGGCCGTCCGTGATCTTGAGATGGGAATTGAGATCCACCAGGGCCATCCGGCGCAAGAATAAACGTTTTGCCCCAATCTTCAAATCCAGATGGGTGTTCTTGAGGTCGGGAAAGGGCAGTGGATAAAGTGGGAAGACCCTCTTCCCCTCACCTCCCCGGGGTGCCTTTTCCTGTGCCCTGGTCTTCGATGCATTTTCCCGGTAGAAAGGCCTCAAGTCAATGAAACTTGAAGAAAGTTTGCCCGTAACACTGAGGCGCTTCTTGGATACAGCGATATCCAATCTCCCCCTGAGATCGTTCTTTCCAAACCGGGCCCTCAGATCAGTCAACCGATATCTACCGGGGCCCTGATCAACAAGGTCGCCTTGGATGGCAAAGGGTCCCTCGAGGGGCACCATGGGAACCCCGAAAGTTCTTTTAAGAGCGCTTGTTTTTGTACCCTGCAACAGGAAGTGCAAGCTCAGTCCCCTGCGTGCAAGGGGCTCATGGATTTCGCCCGTGGTCTCCATCAGGAGCCCGCCTCTCTTGCCTATCTTCATGTTGAGGTCTCTTATTGCAAGTGGACCGCTAGTGTTGGAGATCAAGAAGCGCCCGGTGAAAGGTCCCATATCAGGCAAACGGCTGAAACCGGCAATGGTGCCAGCATGCCTGATCGAAGGCCCGGAAAGAGCCGCGGAGACTCTCAGGCCCTTGAGGCGTACCGCATCCATCACTGAGCCATCCAGGAGTACGGAATTGTCATCAAGGGTGATTGCAAGGTTTATGTCCCATGGCCTCAGAGGGTCCAGCAAGTTCAGGAGGGGCCCTGTTGATCCCTTGATGGTGACTCCCCTCTTGTTGTATGTCCCTTCAAGATAGACCTCTATGGGGCTCAGTCCGCCCCCTGTGCGGGCCGAGAATTCTTTGATGAGCACCCTGTGGGATTTTCCTGCGGTGTGGTCCTTGAAAACAAGGGAGCCATTCTTCAAAAGGATTCGTTTGAACAGCAGGGATCTCTTGGTCAATGCTTTTTCGTCTCCAGTGATGGGTTCCTGGACCCCTTCCCGTTCTTGCCTCCTAAGATCCCAGTTTAACCTCCCATCCTTTGATCTTTCGATGAGGATGTCAGGTTCTATGAGCACCAGGCGCCTGAGCTCAAGTTTCTTCCAGAGAAGAGGCAACAGTGCTATTTGGGCATCCAGGACCCGGACTTTGAGCATTTCGGGCCTGGTGCCCCTGGCGGCGTTCTGGATGGCTATATCTTCGATGGTAACAACAGGGGCGGGAGCCATCTTGATGTTGATATCTCCTCCTACCTTGAGCGTGCGACCGGTGAGTTCCTTAAATTTCTCGGCAATGACAGGCTTCAGCCTGTTGAAATCATAGGTGGAGATGTAGAGATAACCCCCGGTCGCAAGGGCCAGAATCAAAGTGAAGGTAGCGATGACAATCCATCTCCAGCGCATCCAAGTAGCCCCCGGAAGATAGTGTCGGGAAAGCTTGGCTGCTCTGACCTGGGTTCCTGGTCGGCAGTCAATATAATATATTTTATCAAAAAAGCGACAAATCTTCAAAATACCCCCTTGAACCGTTTCCGGGAGCCGAGTGATGCGCTCCCCTCTGGGGTAGGATAGTCGAACGTATCGCGTTGCTGTTGATGGCAGTCGAAAACGTGCTCCACGTCCAAATTCCTTGCATTTCGTGGGAAAATGCTGTAAGAAATCCCTGCAACCAGTTCTGTTGAAGGGGGACTATATGAAGGTACTAGTGGCCTACTACTCCGAGACCGGAAACACGGAGAAGCTGGCGAAGGCTATCTACGAAGGCATAGCACAGGTAGAGAAGGACATCTCGCCCATCAGCGAGGTCAGGGAGCTAGATCAATATGACCTCATCTTCTGCGGCTTTCCCGTTCACTCCCATAGCGTTCCAAGGAAGGCCGAGGCGTTTATCAAGAATCTGCCCACAGGGAAAAATGTAGCCTTTTTTGCCACCCATGGCTCACTGCGGGGGGGTCAACTTGCCGTAACCGCCTTTTACCATGCCCTGAGCTTGACTTCCAAGGGGATGGTCCTCGGTACTTTTGGGTGCCGGGGAAGCGTGAAGCCGGCCCTCATAGAATCGCTTTTGAACAAGGCGGAATACAGGTCCTGGGCCCTGGAGGCGCAGAGTGCGGCCGGTCATCCTGACCAGGGAGACCTGGAGGATGCGAAGGAATGGGCGAACTGGATGATCCGTAAGGCCCGGTCAAAATAGTCCTGTTCCAGCCCTTCTCCACAACTGCCCGTGACTTCCCAATGCAAGACAGCTTGAGATGACCCCCAGCACCCGGTCATTGAAGATGGAGCAGTTTTCCGTGTTGTGGAGGCTTCGTTCTTCAGTACAAATTCCGATTCATCATGGGGCTTGAGATACAAGAGAGGCTTCTTGACGTCAACAGGGGTGAAGAATGACCATGGAAAAGGAAGTCAGCATACAGTCTTTGCTTGACAAGATAAAGGAGAAGGGAATTGACGAGCCCCAGAGACACTCCCGGGAGATCCCGGAGGGGGCGCGGTCAGAGGCAGAAAAGATAGTCAGGGAAGCAGAAAAGGAAGCGCAAGGGATTATTGCCTCGGCAAGAGAGGAGGCGGCGAATATCAGGAAGGCCTTTGAGAATGATTTGAGACAAAGGGGCCGCGATCTCATCATCAGCACGAGGAATGAAATCATCCAGTTGTTTGATCGGATCTTGAGTCGGCATGTTGCTTCTGTCCTGACCACTGAATTCATGAAGGAAGTGATTCTCCGGATACTGGAGAAGTGGGATTTCAAGGAAGGGACTGAAATCGAGATCCTGGCCGATGAGGGGGTTGCAGAAGAGTTGGAAGAGCGCCTGTGCCAGGAAATGAAAGAAGAATTGAGAAGCGGGGTGATGGTGAGGCCCGTCAGGGGTATGGGAGCAGGGTTTCGCATTGGGGCGAAGGGAGGGGATATGTACTATGATATAACAGACGAAGCCATAGTTGATATTCTCATGGGGAGCCTTCATCCCAGAATTGCCAGGCTCCTCGGGGAAGCGGCGAGAAGAGAGCATCGGTAGTGATCCTATGGCCGAATACTACTATGTCCTATCCAGCATGCCCTATCTTAAGTTTCCCGAATCCCCTCTCCTCAGCCATGAAGAGTTCGTGGAAAGTTGTGCCCTGTGGGTTTCGAGTGAGGAGTACGGACAGCTTCGCCTTGGCCTCTTGGACATAGATCGGATTCCTCCGGACGTTGTAAGCAATGCTTTCCTGAGGCGCTGGGTCTCTTTTGAAAATACGCTCAGGAATGAACTGGTAAAATGGAGGGCGAAGAACCTGGGCCTTGTGGAAGAGAAGTACATCAGGGAGCGTCCCGGTCTTGAACTGGGCGTAATAGAGGAGGTCCACGATGCGTTGCAAGCCGGCTCTCCCTATGAAAAGGAAATAGCCCTCTTGGAGATTCGATGGGACTTTCTTTCCCATATGGAGACAGGCCACTATTTTGACCTGACCGCCCTGATCATCTACGGGCTGAAGCTCCAAATACTGGAAAGAATAGAGGGGTTCAATGATGAAAAGGGACGGGAGATCTTGGAGAAGATCTTCAGGGAGAATCTCCAGGGGAGAGAACGCTTGTGAAAGGCGGAGGTCCTGAATCATTGAAAGACAGTGGAATGTTACCATGGTAGCCCGCGGGAAGACCGGCAAGGTGATTGGGGTCAACGGCGACCTGGTCACGGTTGAGATGAACCACCCCGTGATGCAGAACGAGACCGCCCATATTGTCTCCGGCAGACACAGACTCAAATCAGAGGTGATAAAGATCCAGGGACCTGTTGCGGAAGTCCAGGTCTATGAAGACACCCTGGGGGTAAAGGTAGGAGACGAGGTGATCTTCACAGGGGAACTTCTCTCTGCGGAGTTGGGCCCCGGCTTGATCGGTCAAGTATTCGACGGCCTGCAAAATCCTCTGCCGCGTGTCGCTGAAAGGTTTGGGTTTTTCATACCCCGCGGCGTTTCATTTGATGCCCTGGACAGGAACAAGAAGTGGAGGTTTACCCCCTCTGCAAAGACAGGCGACCGTGTTTCTGCGGGTTACTTCTTGGGTCATGTAAGGGAAGGGATCGTCGTGCACCGGATAATGGTCCCCTTCCAGGCGACGGAGGAGTACGAGGTCAGGTCCATAGCGGATGAAGGGGATTACGGTGTCCAGGACACAATTGCGCGGGTTGAGACCTCGACAGGAGACACCCTGGACCTGAGCATGATGTTCCATTGGCCCATAAAGGTGCCCATCCAGGTCTACAGTGAAAGACTCAGGCCGGATGATACGCTCATAACCGGAATAAGGATCATAGATACCCTGTTTCCCATTGCCAAGGGCGGCACATATTGCATCCCCGGTCCCTTTGGAGCCGGCAAGACAGTACTACAACACATAACGGCACGCCACGCGGAGGTTGACCTGGTTGTTATCGCGGCCTGTGGTGAAAGGGCAGGGGAAATCGTGGAGATCCTGAGGGAGTTTCCAGAAATCCAAGATCCCAGGACCGGACGCTCCCTCATGGAGAGGACGATCATAATCTGCAACACAAGCTCAATGCCTGTGGCCGCCAGGGAATCCTCGGTCTACATGGCAGTCACCATTGCGGAGTACTACAGGCAGATGGGCCTGGATGTCATGCTGCTGGCCGATTCAACCTCCAGGTGGGCGCAGGCAATGAGGGAAATTTCGGGTCGTTTGGAAGAAATCCCGGGGGAAGAGGCATACCCGGCTTACCTTGAGTCACGAATTGCAGGCTTCTATGAAAGGGCTGGAGCAGTGGTCCTTTACAACGGAGAAAAGGGCTCCGTAACCATCGGTGGGACGGTTTCTCCGGCAGGAGGCACCTTCGAAGAACCTGTAACACAGGGGACACTGAAGGTGGTAGGGGCCTTTCACGGGCTTTCCCGGAATCGCGCCAATGCAAGGCGTTTTCCATCCATTGATCCCCATGAAAGCTGGAGTAATTACCCAGGGATTGCGAGTCCGGAGATGCTGGGCATCGCACGGGAGATCCTGTCAAAGGGCAGGGACGTGGAGCAGATGATGAAAGTAGTGGGCGAGGAAGGCACCTCTCTGGATGACTACCTGTATTATCTAAAGGCGGAGTTGCTGGACCACGTATATTTGCAACAGAATGCCTTTGACAGGATAGACGGCGCGACCAGCCGGGAGCGACAGGCATACGTGTTTGGATTTCTGGTGGATATCCTTCAAAGGCCCTTTGGTCTTTCGGACAAGGAGAGGGCGCTCAAGTTCTTCCAATCCCTGAGGCAGCTGTTCATAGACTGGAACTACTGTGAATGGGAGTCCCTGGAGTTCAAGGAGATGGAGGAGAAACTGCGAAGTTTCCTCGATGAGGCAAAAGGCGATGAGAAGGGTCTACACGCACATTCATAACATCCAAGGGAATGTAATAACCGTCAAGGCCCATGACGTCTTCTACGGGGAGCTGGCCGAGGTGGCCACCTCCATGGGCAAGTCACTTGCCCAGGTGATCAGGCTGGACAGGGACCTTGTCAGCCTACAGGTTTTTGCGGGTGGCAGGGGTGTCTCCACCGGAGACGAGGTGAGATTCCTCGGGCACCCCCTCGAGGTCTCCTTTTCCGATAACCTCCTGGGACGGATTTTTGATGGGAGAGGCCTTCCCAGGGACAAGGGGCCCCATCTGACAGAAGACCTGGTGGAAGTGGAGAGGGTTACGGTGAACCCCTCCAGGAGGATTATCCCTCGCAACATGATACGCACGGGTATTCCAATGATAGATGTATTCAATTCCCTCGTGGTGTCTCAAAAGCTACCCGTGTTTTCAGTGCCAGGTGAACCTTACAACGAACTGATCGCAAGGATAGCGATCCAGTCAGAGGTGGATATTACTATCCTGGGGGGCATAGGCCTGAGGTATGACGAGTACCTGTTTTTTCGCAATACCCTGGAAGAGAAGGGCGCAATGAGCCACTCAATCTTTTTCATCCACACTGCCTCGGATCCCATTGTCGAAGGACTTATGGTCCCTGATATTTCCCTTACGGTTGCCGAGCAATTCGCCCTTCACGGCAAAGAGGTCCTGGTCCTCCTGACCGACATGGCCAACTTCGCGGACGGACTCAAGGAGATAGCCATTACAATGGAACAGGTCCCTTCCAACAGGGGTTATCCGGGTGACCTTTACTCCCAGCTTGCAAGACGGTACGAAAAGGCAGTGGATTTTGAGGATGCCGGCTCCGTTACAATCCTTGCCGCATCCACCATGCCAGGGGATGATATAACCCACCCCATTCCGGACAACACGGGCTACATAACCGAAGGACAGTTTTACCTGCGAAACGGGAGGATTGACCCTTTTGGGTCCTTGAGTCGGCTGAAACAGTTTGTCAACAAGGATACGAGGGAGGACCATCGTTCTCTCATGGATACCATGATCCAACTCTATGCAGCCTACAGGGAGACAGAGGAGAAAAGGGCGATGGGTTTCCGACTGACTCCCTGGGATGGGAAACTCATGAAGTACGGGGGGCTTTTCGAAGAAAGGCTGATGGATCTTTCCCTTGATATGCCGCTGGAACAGGCCCTGGACGAGGGATGGAGGATTCTGGGGGAATGTTTTGCTCCTGAAGAGGTAGGGATGAGGTCGGAACTGATCAAAGCATTCTGGCCAAAGGAGGAGTAAAGATTACTGCCTGGATAGAAACATGTAAGGACAGATCGGACCGGACAGGGGAAGGCTTGAAGTGGCAAAGGTGAAGTTGACCATTCAAGAGCTGAAGAGACAGGAGGAGGATCTCAAGAGATACAACCGATATCTGCCTACCCTTGTCTTGAAGAAGATCCAGATTCAAATTGAGCTGAATCGGGTGCGAACTCATCTTGATGGCAAGGTCAGGGACCAGGACAGGCTGATGGGGGAAATCAGCCGGTGGATCGCCCTCATGGCAGAAGATGCAGGTATCTCGGACATCGTAAAGATCCGGGCCATAGAGACAGATAGAGGCAATGTGGCAGGAGTCACCATTCCCCTGTTCAAGAGGGTGGTCTTTGAGGAGGTGGAATACGACCTCTATTCCACACCCCTCTGGGTTGATAGCGCGGTTGCTGCGATAGGAGAGCTGCTGGGGGTGAAGGCGGAGATTTCCATCCTTCACGAACAACTTGAACGGCTTGAGGCGGAGCTGCGGACCACGGTCCAGAGGGTCAATCTCTTTGAAAAGGTCAAGATCCCGGAGACAAGGGAGAATATTCGCGTGATCCAGGTCTTTCTTGGAGACCAGCAAACCGCTGCTGTTGTCAGGGGGAAGATTTCAAAGAAGAAGATTGCAGCCCGGATATGAAGGACAGGGAGCGGGCCGGTTGAGAGAGTTTTCTCTGGTATGAGGCATTCCAAATGATCGCGAAGATGAAGAAGGTCACACTTGCCACTCTCCACTCTGAGGTGAACGAAACCCTGGAGGCTGTAAGGGACATTGGAATCCTCCACGTGACTCACGTGACGGAGCCCAGATCCTCTGATATGGAGAGGATAGAAGGGGAAGTGAATCTCCTTGAAGGTGCCGTAAATGTCCTTTCCGGCAGCGGACAGGGAGAAGAAAGGGGAGAGCCCGGACCTCTTCAGGAACCTGTGGACCTTGCAAGGCATTTAGTGTCACTTGCACGACAGAAGGAGGAGTGCCTCGAGGAGCGGGAAGCAATTGAGAGAGAGATTGAAAGGATAAGACCCCTGGGCGAGTTTGATCCCTCTGACCTGGAGGTGATGAGAGAGAACGCTCTGGTAGTGAAATTCTACAGGGTTCTCAAGGATGAGATAAGCTCCTCTTTTTTTCAAGGTGTGGAGGCCTTACACGTGGTGGTGAGCTCGAAAGGCCGCGAAAGCATTGTCATGGTAATCGGAAACAAGGATTTTGATCTTCCCTATGAAGAGGTACGGGTATCCAGGGGACTGCGCGACTTGGAACTTGATCTGCTGTCAACAGCAGAGAGGATCAGGGAGATCCAGAGCGAGATTGACAGTGCTGGTGCCCACATCAGTGTGCTGGAGGAAGCCCTGGAGTCAAAGAGGGAGGAATTGGAGTTTGCAGAGGTTGCAGCCGGTGCCGGTCAATACGGTCCTCTATCATATCTCCAGGGGTTTTGTCCCGTGGATCTGT
>JAFDIC010000549.1 GCA_019308525.1 Deltaproteobacteria bacterium | reverse complement strand
TTTATTGACAAGGGAATAGACAAGGAGTACCTGATAGAGGAGTACAGGCTTGCCCTGGAGGGCAAGGAGTCGGATACTTGTCAGGCGGGCATCTGCAAGAGGTGTGGGGTGTGTTGATACATCATGCCCTCCCGCCGGTAACGAAAGGAAAGGCTTTGCCATTGAGCCCCAGCAGGAGGGCGGCTGATGCCTCCCGCTTTGCCGGGTGACAATCATTGGCAGAGGGATAGGCATGGGCCTGGGGGTCAAAGGAGATTGATGCTCTCATCAGGGCAAAAGACCACCATCCTGTCGCCGACCAGAAAGGGCCTTGATCTGAAGACATCTTGCCTGATAAGGATGTTGAGTGTAATGCCTATATCAACAACAGTCCTTATTTGATCTTTCTCTTCGGTCAATTGTACTACCCGACCTTGAAACAAGTTCCTTCGCATATATTCTTTAGGCCTATGCACCAGCCGGATCCTACGGGGATCAATAGATATCCTGACCCTTCCCGCCCTATCCGTCCTTATGGACAGCCTTAGCCTGTTCTGGATGAGACAAGACTTGAACTCTCCCTGGTCAGGGAGAAGAGTACCGCTGAATATGTTTTCAAAGGGGGAATGAACGATCTTTCCTTCGAACAGGGACAGTATTCTCTGTGAGAGCCTTGAGGCCTGTATCAAGTTATGGGTGGTGAATATCACCGTGATTTCCTTTTGGGTATTTATTTCCATAAGGATATCCTCTATGGCCGCTTGGTTTTCAGCATCTACATTGGAGGTAGGTTCATCGAGAAGGATTACATTAGGAGAGCACACGAGGACTCTGGCAATTGCCACCCTCTGGCTTTCCCCGCCCGAAAGATTGGTTGCATGGGCATGGATAAAGGGCTTCATTCCGACGAGATCCAAGGCATCCTCTATTATTTTGCTCCTTTTACTCCTGGGTACACCGCGAATCTTTAGTCCGAATTCAAGATTCTTGTATACAGTGGTTGAGAACAATACCGGGTTCTGCTGGACCATCACTATTTCGCGACGCAGGGAAGTCAACTGGTCTGAGGAGAAATCTATCGGCCGGCTATTGTACTTGATAGTCCCTGTCGTTGGAGGGGTGAGCAAGCTCAGGATCTCGAGCAGGGTCGTCTTCCCCGAACCGTTAGGGCCCAACAGGGAGTATATGAACCCCTTCTCAAAGCTCAGTTGGGGTATATCCAAAACGGTCCTGGTGCCGTAGACCTTTGTAAGGTTGGATATCTCAAACAGCATCAGGCCCGGCTCCTTCCTTGGAGATAATTGAAAAATATGTTGATTGCAAAACTCGTCAGGAGCAGGACGATACCGAGGGCCACTGCCAACACGAATTCCCCCTTGTCGTATTCAAGGGCCATGGCCGTCGTCATTGTGCGAGTATATCCCT
Organism: Deltaproteobacteria bacterium; assembly: GCA_019308525.1. The sequence continues at coordinate 1,025 of JAFDIC010000549.1, read as the reverse complement.
TTGCATTGCCTCCCAACATCATGCTTATTCCTATCTCTGCAATGACCCTTCCAAAGGATGCAATGATAGCGGCAATGATGGCATAGCGCGCCTCTCTAAAAATGACCATCGCCACCTGAAAGGAGGTCGCCCCAAGGGTGAGCGCAGTCTTCCTGTACCTGTCGTCCACGCTACTGACCGCGGCGATCGTAAGAGAGGTAACGATAGGAAAAATAAGGATGACTTGCCCGATCACCATGGCGGTCTGGGTGTAAAGGAGGTCCAGCATGCAAAGGATACCCTCCCTGGAGATAAAGGTGTATACTAATAGACCTATAACCACTGTCGGCAATGCTAAGAGGGAATTCAGCACGGTAATAAGAATCCTTTTCCCTCGAAACTCGTTCATGGCTATCAAGAACCCTGTTGGAACGCCGAGGAGGCTCGAGATTATGGTAGAGCTGATGCTGATCTTCAAGGAAACATAGATTATGAAGTAAACCTCGGGATCTAAGGACCAGAGAAGCAACAGGGCGGACAGAAAGCTATCGACTAGAAATTCCATGTTCCTCCTTCTTGACTCCTTTCATCTGCTGTTGTATCCGGCCGTCCTGAGGCGGGCAGGCCTGCGAGGTGTGGAACAAGAGAAAGGCCCCCGGCAGTTTGGGGCTCTTATGCAGCGAAGTTGTCAGGTCCGTCAACAAGCCGCTAATGCTCACTTCCCGCCTCCAAGGGCATCGGGGAAAAAGGCTTGGTGACCCATAATCTTGAAGGAAGCGATTAGCTCCTGGGCCTTCCTTGAGACCATCCACTTGGCCAATGCGTCTGCCCATTCAAACTTGACATGAGGATGGACCATGGGATTTATGGGGATGATCCCGTATGGATTGTACAGGAGAGGATCTCCTTGGCACAGTATCTCAAGATCCAGGCCCCTTTGTCTGCCCAACTTGTATTTCAGGTAAGTACCGCGATCAGTAATGGTATAGGCCCTTTTCTCTTCTGCGAAGGTTAGGGCCTTACCCATGCCCTGACCGATGGACATA
>JAFDIC010000548.1 GCA_019308525.1 Deltaproteobacteria bacterium | reverse complement strand
AAAAGAAAGGCCCTTGGAATCGACAAGGCAAGGGAGAGGGTCCTGGTAAGTATGGCAGACCGAAGAGAGATGGAAGCGGCTTGACCTACACACCTCTCGTGGTCGGGTGAAGGAGCTCAAAAAGAAGACGCCTATTGAACCCAATGGATGAGTCTCGACGAGAAGACAAGGAGGAGCTGGAAATCCTTCTGGGGGCCGTTGAGAATACAAACGAGGCCTTTGTCACCATCGATGAGAACCACAGGGTGTTGTTCTTGAACAGAGCGGCAGAAAGGATCTTTGGTTACAGCAGGGAGGAGGTGTTAGGTCAAGACCTGGACGTGATCATGTCTCCCCGGTGCAGCCGAGATCACCATGCGGCCGTGGAGCGCTACATAAGGACGAGAAAGCCCCGGAGAATCGGCCATGAGAGCGAACTCCAGGCCACGAGAAAGAATGGAGAGACCTTTCCGGCGAGCATTTCCTTTTCCGTATCGCGGCAAGGAGAGAAGACCTATTTTACCGGCATAGTGCGGGACCTGACAGAGACAAAGGAACTACAGGCCCAGGTAATCAGGTCTGAACGTCTGGCGGCCCTCGGTCAAGTGGTTGCTGAGATCACGCACGAGATCAAGAACCCTTTGATGATGATCGGGGGCTTCGCCCGCCAGCTTCTCGGCCAGGACGCGGAAGGAAAGACCCGAGAAAAATTGAATATTATTGTCCAGGAGGTTGCAAGGCTTGAGAAGCTCCTCAGGGACTTGAGAGAGTTGTATTTTCCCGGAAGATTGGAAAAGGAGGAAATGGACATAAATGTCCTGCTCAGGGAGGTATACGAGTTGAGTGTGGACGAATGCGAGAAGAAGAACATTTTGCTTGAACTCAGTACAGGACAAGGGGAGGCCATTGTGCTGGGGGACCGGGATAGGATCAAGCAGGTCATCCTGAACCTGGTCAGGAACGCAATCGACGCCATGCAGGACGGAGGCAAACTCACAATACAATCCAGGAGGCTGAATGGAGATGTCGAGGTACTTGTGAGGGACACAGGTTGCGGTATCCCGCGCTCGGAACAGGATCGAGTATTTTCCCCCTTTTTTACTTCAAAGGATCATGGAACCGGTCTCGGCTTGAGCATATCCAAGAGGATCATCGAGGAACATGGAGGGAGTTCCATGACACTGCAAAGCGAGGAGGGCAAAGGCAGCACTTTTCGTATCACAATGCCTCTATTGGAGAGACATCGAGACAAATAAGATTTTTGCTAGCGGAGGGAGAGATGTATGAGACCAATTGAGATTGCCAAGGGGATCTATTCCGTAGGATCTACGGACTGGAATATCAGGGATTTCCACGGGTATTCCACCTACCAGGGGACGACCTATAACGCCTATTTGATCATGGACGAGAAGATCACATTGATAGACACGGTAAAGAAGGAATACGCCGATGATTTGCTGGAAAACATAAACCGGATCGTTGATCCCAAAAAGATTGACATCGTGATCAGCAACCATACGGAGATGGACCATTCAGGGGGCCTGGCCAGGGTGATGCACAAGATAGGAGAGGATAAACCCCTTTACTGCTCCAAGGCCGGTTCGAAGGGTCTCCTACGGCATTTCCATCACCAGTGGAATTATCGCCCGGTGGAAGATGGAGAAGAACTGGAAATTGGGAAGCGAACCCTGAAGTTTATTGAAACCCGGATGCTCCACTGGCCGGACAGCATGTTCACCTATTGCAAGCAAGAGAAGATTCTCTTCTCGAGCGATGCCTTTGGACAGCACTATGCAGGGGTGGAACGATTTGACGACCAGGTTGGAGACGCCATAATGGAAGACGCAAAGAAATACTTTGCGAACATATTGCTCCTTTACAGCCCCCTGATAACAAAGCTGGTTAAAAAAGTGACGGAGGTGGGCCTGGAGATCGACATGATCTGCCCGGATCACGGGGTAATATGGCGAAAGGATCCAGGGAAAATAGTCAACGCATACGTGGAATGGGCGGAACAGAGGCCAAAGAGAAAGGCATTGGTGATCTATGACACCATGTGGCACAGTACGGAGAAGATGGCAGAGGCTATTGTGGACGCTCTGGCCCAAGAAGGTGTGGATGCCGTGCCCTATCATCTGAGGAAATGGCACAGGAGCGATATCATGACAGAGGTGTTGGATGCCGGAGCGATCCTGGTCGGTTCGCCCACCCTGAACAACGGCCTGTTCCCCACGGTAAGCGATTTCTTGACCTATCTGAAAGGGTTCAGGCCCCAGAACAAGGTCGGTGCCGCCTTTGGCTCCTACGGCTGGAGCGGGGAGGCGGTCAAGCTGATCGCCAGGGAGATGGAGGCGATGAAATTCAACCTTGTGGAGCCCGCCCTAAGGGTTCAGTATGTCCCCGACAGGGAAGACCTCGACGGGTGTAGAGAACTCGCCAAGAATGTAGCCGC
>JAFDIC010000547.1 GCA_019308525.1 Deltaproteobacteria bacterium | reverse complement strand
GAGGCTCACCTTTCGGGGGATAAGAGGCATATCTCCTATTACCCGGGGATCCAAAGCTGGTGGCGGGGGGTTGACGGTACGCGGCGTGCCTTTGGCGCGGCCTCAAAGAGAAAGGTCTCGGAAATCAAGGAGAAGGCTGAAAAGGAAAACAAAATCCCTGAAGAGGACCGTCTCATATCCTACATGGATCGATACGGTGTTGACCTGGCTTGTGTTCTTCCAGAATCCATGATGGATACGACCGGATACGCCACCAGGTGGTCAACAAATGGATATATTGCCGCTGCATGCGAAAAACACCCGGACCGCTTTATTTTCCAGTGCAACGTGGGCCCTTTGTTGAGAAGGGGGATGAAACACGTCCTGTGGGAGCTGGAATACCTTGTAAAGGAAAGAAATTGCAAGCTGGTTAAGTTTTATCCTCCCGAAGACACATACATCAATAACAGGAGAATATGGCCTTTTTATGAGAAGATCACAGAGCTGGGCATCCCTGTGACTATTCATACCGGGTTCAGCTGGGTCCCCCCGGGAAAAGCCAAGCATTGCGTTCCGATTCTGCTGGATGAAGTAGCGACCGACTTTCCAGAAATGACCATAATAGCCTTTCATGCCGGATGGCCTTACTGCCATGACCTCAACATGGTAGCCCTCACTCATCCCAACGTTTACATTAGTCTGAGTGTCTTGATACCCTGGTGGTTCAATGCTCCAAGGAGGCTGGCGGAAATCATCGGGGAGGCCATCCAGTTTGCGGGAGAAGATCGGGTCATCTGGGGTTCAGACTATTTTGGCGCAGGGGGTCTGATCAGGCTTGCTGTTCAGGGGTTCAGGGAGTTTGAAATGCCTCAAGACCTCCAGGAAGGGTACGGGTATGCGCCGGTAACCGAAGAAGTGAAACGAAAAATCTTTGGCGAGAACCTGGCAAGGCTACTTGGTGTAGAACCCACCCGTAGAATCTAGAGAAGGGAATATGAGTCGGGAGGATTTCTATGAAGGTTACCCAATACAGGACCTATGAGGAGGCAGAGAAACATTTTACGTGGGATCAGGTCTGGGACCATTTTGACGGTAACAGGGATGATTTCAACGTGACCCACGAATGCATCGACCGGCACGTTGGCAAGGGTATAGCGGCCAGGATAAAGTTTGCGGACGGTCGTTCTGAACAATACACCTTTGACGAGTTATCGGAATTGACATCCCGGTTTGCCAATGGCCTCGAAGAACTGGGCATTGAGTTTGGTGACAGGGTTGCCATCATGCTGGATCCCTGCCTCGAGTTCTACGTGAGCCTGTTCGGTACCATGAAGAGGGGGGCGGTTGTAGTACCCTGCTTCACCCTTTTCGGGCCGGAGGCTCTTCAATACAGGATAAAGGATTCACGGGCAAAGGTTCTGGTCTGCCCCGAAGAAAAAGCGCCGCTTCTGGGTGATGTGCCGATTCAAAAGGTCATTACTGCTGGTCCGGCATTTGATGATTGGATCAAAAGGCAACCCAAACTATATGAACCTGGCAGAAAAACCGCTGGAAAAGACCTTGCGGTCATTCAGTATTCGAGTGGCACTACCCGGAAGTTCCCTGAGGGGATAGACCATTTTCACAAGAGCGTCGCCCTGCTGGTCCCTTCCGGCGTGTTCGCAATGGGGATAGAGGAAGGAGATCACTTCTTTTGCCCTTCGTCTCCCGCATGGGGAAATGGGTTGTGGTACGGAACCTTTACTCCCTTGACCCTGGGAGTGGGAGTTGGTGCCTACTCTGGGAAATTTGATGAAGAGACTATGCTCCAGGCCCTTGAGGAGTTTGAGATAAACAATCTCCACGCTGCTCCAACTGTTTATCGCCGGCTCATAAAATCCGGGTTGATCGACAGGTTCAACCTGAAACTGGAGAAGCTAAGCTATGCAGGCGAGCCCATGGACCTGGATACTTTCAATTACTTGAAGGAAAACTTTGGGGCCTCTCCCTGTAGCCTGTACGGCAGCACCGAGGTGGGTTGTATTATTGCCCAGTACGCGGGTTTTGAGGGGTGGGATGTCAAACCAGGGTCCCTGGGAAAGCCCTTACCCGGCCTTGATATACGCGTGGTGGACAAAAACGGGAACCGGGTGCCTCCGGGGCAGGTCGGGGAGATCGTGATGAACAGACGTGGCAGGCTTTTCCCTGTTAAGGACCACGCTGTAGTGGACGAGGATGGATACTTCTGGTACGAGGGAAGGAGTGATGATGTCATTATATCCTCAGGGTGGACTATCAGCCCAACTGAGGTGGAGACCACCCTTCTCAAGCACAAGGACATAGAAGAGGCGGCCGTGGTCGGTATACCTGATAAGGAGCGAGGACACATCGTGAAGGCATTCTTGAAAGTGCGTAACAAGCGACCCGGCCTGGAACAGGAGATCAAAGACTACGTCAAAGAGACCCTTAGCAAG
>JAFDIC010000546.1 GCA_019308525.1 Deltaproteobacteria bacterium | reverse complement strand
CATATCCCGATTATCATGTTGCAACCAGTGGAACCGCTTCTCGAATTCATCAAACTCGTTGTTTTCCTGATCTCCCTCCTGATTTTGCAGGTATCCTTTGGTGGTTATTATGTCTTGGAATGCAGTCTTTGGGAAAAGATTGTGGCTGCAACTGGAGCGCTCATGCTGCTGCTGTTCATCTTTGTAGTCAACTACTTACTCCTTCTTGCAGGGATAGTCCTTTTCGCCTTGCTAAGCCTGATGCAATGGAGAAAAAGGAGGAGTGTTTCCTGCCTGCCTTATCAAGAAAAGACTGTGGGGAATATGTCTTGAGTTGTTTTGGTTAGCCAGCGGTATCGCCTATTTTGATCCTAATTCGAACGAAGCTTGATGTGGTAACGATGATTAACAATGAAAAAAGGCTCCTATGGTCACCCAGGGAGCCGAGACATGGAATAATGCCTGTGCCATATCCGGGAGTCTTAACCCAAGTTTGCCAAAATTCCATAGTTTTGAAAAAAATTCGGCAATATTTTGATGAGTGCCTTGTGTAACTTATTGATATTATTATATCCGCCTTGGCCAAAAGCAAATGTAGTGACCCATATATTGATTTTGTTGTTGACCCCCCTTGCCTATCATGCTATCTTCCCCTTCATGTATATCAAAAAAGTCAAGAAAGCTAACAGGGGCTCCAAAAAGTCCTACTACTACCTTCACCTGGTAGAAAATGTCCGCACCCGCTCAGGACCCAGACAACGACTTATCCTTAACCTGGGACGATTGAATATCCCCAGGGATAATTACAAAGAACTGGCCAACTGTATTGAGGCCATCCTTACAGGACAAAGTGCCCTGTTTACCTTCGATCCTTCCATTGAAAGACATGCCCGTAAGGCAGCAGATAGGATCAAAGAAAAAAGGGGCAAAGAACAACCTGCTGATATCAAAGAGACTTCTTCAGAGGAGGCCGAGTTTAAGAAAGTCAACGTGGCCTCCCTGGACGGATCACAGATAAGGTCCATGGGGCCTGAGTATGTCTGCCATTGCCAATGGAATGAGCTGGGCTTCAATGATATCCTCATCCAAAACCGCGTATCAAAGCACAATCTACCCCTGTTTGAGGCTCTGGTGGTGGGAAGGCTGGTATCGCCAGGAAGTGAGCTTCACACATGGCAATGGGCACAAAACTACTCCTCTATATTTGAGTTGAGTGGCAGCCCTCTTCGCCCTTCACTTAATTCCCTCTACAGGGCAGGTGACCAATTGTTTCAACTGAAAGACGTCCTTGAACAATCCCTTGCTATAGAGGAGAAGGATCTCTTTTCACTCCGGGAACGGATGTGTTTTTTTGATCTGACCAACACCTATTTTGAAGGCCAGGCCAATGCCAATCCCAAGGCCAGGAGGGGGAAGAGCAAGGAGAAGCGCTCTGATTGTAAACTCCTCACACTGGCCCTGGTGATAGATGAACAGGGATTTTGCAAGTACAGCAACCTCTATCCGGGTAATCAGGCTGAGAGCAAGACCCTCAGGGAAATCATTGAATCTCTTATCAAGATCCGTCCCAACCTGGCCAAGGATCGCACTGTGATTATTGATGCTGGTATTGCCACAGAGGGAAACATCTCCTATCTGAGGGAAAATCATTTTCACTACATTGTTGTAAACCGTGGAAAACATGATTTTGTTCCCTCTGACACGGAGAAGATGCGGCTTGTACGCTACAGCGATCAATACAGCATCGAAGTGAAGGGTAAGCGGATAGGGGATGAAATGTTTCTTTTGTGCCGGAGCACGGCCCGCCAGGGTAAGGATGAAGGTATACGGACACGGCAGGAGAAGCTATTCATTGAGCGTTTAGAGTACTATCTTGACGGTCTTGGCAAGAAGGGGCATGCCAAATCCTATCCCAAAATCATCGAGATGATAGGCAGGCTCAGAGAGAAGTATCCTCGTGCATCGAAACTCTACGAGGTAGAGGTCATCCCTGAAGACAATCCGAAGGGCAGGATGGTGAAGGCCAAGGATATTGTCTGGAAGAAAAAGCCCCAATACGATGAATTAATGAGATTTGACGGCTGTTATGTCCTGAGAACAGACCGCCTGGATCTCAGTGAAAAGGAGATCTGGGAGACCTATATTATGCTTACTCAGATAGAGAGGGCCTTTCGATCCATGAAATCATCCCTGGGCTTGAGACCTAACTTTCATCAAATAGAAAACCGCGTTGATGCCCATATGTTTATCTCTGTGCTGGCCTACCATATCCTTCACAGCATTGAGTTCAAGTTAAGGCAAAAGGGGAACCATCGCTCCTGGGCAACCATAAGGGATGTCCTGTCCACTCACCAGCGGCTAAGCATTGAATATGATGTCAAAGAGCACGGTCAGGTTCAAAGGCATCACCTGAGGCTCTGTAGCATTGCAGAGCCTGAACACAAGCAGATATATGAACG
>JAFDIC010000545.1 GCA_019308525.1 Deltaproteobacteria bacterium | reverse complement strand
GTAGATGGGGGCTGCAAAGGGCACCTGGGCCTCGTGCACATCCACCGCCGCCCAGAAGGAGTCGTTGATAATGGCCTTGGCATCCGCTGCCTCCGACTCGTCAATGATGAAGGGGCCGCCGGAATAGGTAATCCTCTGGTAGCTATCTCCGGACCCGAAGGTAATGTCAGATAGCCCGCCTGCATGGTCATAGAGCTTGGCCACCACTTCCCCTTCAGTTTCATCCAGGGTGTTGTCCTCGATCACAAAGTCAACGTCTCCGGGGTCCGCCTTGTCCTCGTTGATCGCCCAGTATATGGTGATCCCTTCATCCAGCAGGGCAAACACCAGGCCATAGGCCTCCATCACGCCCCCATCATTTGAGGCATCATCACCTCCCTGATAAGTGCTGTTCATGGGAATAATCAGAGATCCCTCCCTGAAGTTTTCTTCAACGGCCTGCGCCGTCAGAGGCAAATAGGGAAGGACAAGGATTGCCATAATCATGAAGATCTTGTTTTTCATGGTCCAATTCTCCTTGCTCAAGATACTCCGGCCCATCTCAGGGGCCTGAACCTGTGGCAACACCCAAGAGGGGTGCCTTTCTTACCAGCGTATGTTCTGGGCCACGGCAGTGTCTTCACTTGCCGCCCTACCCGAACTGGACGCATCGTAGTGTTCCTGGGCATATTCATCCCCGCCCCCGGTGTAGCGCACACGGGCCTCGATTTGAACCGTTGCATTTCCGTAGGTGCCGGTCGAGGTGAGGATAAGGATATTGTCTGTGTCCACATTAGTATTCCCGTCCAGGTCGTCATTATCCCTTACCGCGAGGGTAAAAGAGGCAGAGCCCACGTTGCGTCCCCCGGCATCATCAATCACCGCATCCAGGGTTGACACCCCGGTCGATTGACCCTCAAGCTCACTCCCGGTGAGAAGATTGTCCCAGTTGCTCACATGAGCCTCCTTCAACTGGTTGAGGGCCGCGCGACCAGCCTCAATCCCCGCTTCGGCAGCATAAAAGGCGACCTTGTGAAGCTTTTCGTTACCCGCAATCTGCGTCTCGATCTGTGTTGTGGTGGTGGCCGCTATGCCGATCAGGGTAAGAAAGACCAGCATAAAAAGGGCAATAATGAGCACCGACCCTTCCCGGTCCTTGGTATCATTAAGAAATCTCTCCATGGCCTCCCCCTTTGTATTCCAGGCTCTTTGATTCTACCTTGCCCTCACGTGTGTTATGGAAACACTTTTCTGGATCCCGTACTTCGACCAGGTCACCGTGACGGTTATGGTCTTGGTGTTGTTGAACACCGCATTGTCGGCCACAGTCCAGGTAACCCCGTAACCTGACGGAGGGTCTGGATCTGTATGGTTCCCGGCGGACAAATCGTCATCGTCATATGGCAGGGACATCAATGTCTCAAGCCGATCCCCTGCCCATGTTGTGGCCTCCGTGACTCTTCCTGCAAAGGCGTTTCCATGGGTGGAAGAAATCTGCATGGAAGCGATGGCCAGGATGCCTACGGTCAAAACGGAGATAGCCACGAGTACCTCCAGGAGGGTGAAACCCGTCTCCCGCCCGCTGACATGAGCTGCCATCTTCTGGGTATGATTCTGACTTGTTCCCATTAGTTGCCCCCCTGTTAAACTCCAAGATTTCGACATCTTACCCGTGTTGTCAGGGTCTTTTGGCGAAGATACCCCGGTGCTGTCCTTTCGGTCCGGGCCTGTAGCGTGATCTCTATAGATCTTACCTGGGAAAGGGTGGTGGTAACGTTATTATCACCGTCCAGATAGACGAAGTTGAGGGCGTTGACATTCTCGGCCACCGTATTCCACTTAACAGCGCCCGTGCTATATCTTTGGAGGTTACCGTTGGTGTCCACTCTAAAGGCAACCTGTTCATTCTCGGTGTTATCCACCACGCCGTCTTCGTCGTCATCAACGGTAAAACATATGTTGTTGGCATCCGTTACTCTCCCATCGCTCCCACTGGCCTGGAGCCCAAACTGGCCTGAATCAGTGGGATCATACCCTGCCATCCGGATCTCTCTTTCCAGGTAATACATCGCTGCCCTCAAGTTTTGCTGCATGCTGGCAACGTCTTCCTGGATGACGTATGTTTTTTGCTGGGAGGAGTAAGCTGAATAGATCCCTCCCGTGACGATGCTCACGATGGCCAAGGCAACCAGGAGCTCTACGAGGGTAAAACCATGGTCGTTAGCCCTTCTAATCCTCTCTGCCATGTTCATCCTGAACTCCTTTCCTTCCGCTCGTCTCGAGGCTTTTCTCCTTTCCTGGTCTCCGAGACCCTGTCCCCCAGGGCCGCCGCAAAGATGGACACCCGACAAAAGCGACAAATATCAGCGGGATATCCGGGCCCCGGAACGTTCGACTATTCCCAACCAGACCCTGTCCACTTTCTTAGCAGAATCACGCCTGCTACAAGGGCACCGACTC
>JAFDIC010000544.1 GCA_019308525.1 Deltaproteobacteria bacterium | reverse complement strand
TTAAGGACTACTTCCGGGCAAAATTCAGGTAGTAAATCCGTCGTCTCCAGGTTATAAACCGCTTTCGCTATAAACGCTTTGGCAATATTTATCCGTTCCTGGCGTTTGCGTCCAATGCCAGACCAGCCGTTTGGCCTAATGTGCCTTTCCAGATCTATCAGGCTGACTACCTGGATAAACTGTCTTTCTTTTTCTGTGAGTGGGTCTAATTCCTCCTCTAACCATGGAAAAAGCGTGCAAAAAATCAATAAATTAGTCGCTATTTTGGGTCAAATGTCTTGACAATCAACAATCGTTGAAAGGCAACACTCCGGACAACGCCTGCCGGCATTCCTTCACGAGCGTCCTTCCATAATTCCCAGCGTCCTCGGTCCCTTGTATCGCACCGAGGCGGAGCGTAGAAATAAGTTGGTTTTCTCCCTTGACAGAGAATGTAGTTGTAGTTATATAACTAACATGTTAGTTACCGACGAGGTTTAAATATGACATGCCAAAGGCTGACAGCAGAGAAAAGACGTGAGCAGATCCTTTGCAAGGTAAAGGAACTATGCGCAAAAAAAGGGTTTGCGGGCACAACACTGGACGAGATCGCAAAGGCAGCAGGTGTAAGCCGAGCACTTATTGTTCAACATTTCGGAGGCAAAGAGAAGCTTTATGAAGCACTGATAGATTATCTCTTCCGCGATCATCCCATGGAAAAAGACCCACAGGTCAAGACCTATGCTAATCGGAAAGATGATCGTGGGGTTTTTATGGCATATTGCGAGCATGCCTATAATTACATGGTGGCAAGTCAAGCCCAATCTCCCTTGAGATTGGTTATGTTCAGTATGCTTGAGAAACCGGATTTATACAGGAAGCATTTCCAGAACAGGAAAGTAAAGGGAATTAAGGTGCTTGAAGAGTATATTTCTTGCAGAATTAAAGATGGTGTATTCAGAGAAGTCGACCCATTTTATGTGGCAGTGGCTTTTTCTTCCATGGTTACCCAACTTCTAATAGATGCTTCCACATTGAGAACCATAGGTAACAAGAAAGAATTTCTCAATATTACTGAAACAATGGTGGATCTCTTATTAAACGGTTTAAGAAAAGGGAGGGGTGTATCATGAAGTGCGAAAGATGTGGAGCTTTGATAAGCAACGAGGATGATGTCTATAAACATGCAGGCCAGAATCTGTGCGAGGACTGCTACATGGACATTGTGGCTACTCCAAAGGCTTGTGATCCATGGGCAGTCCACACGGCAAAAGGTCTGGCTAAAGAAAAGCCGGTTTTGACACCGATGCAAGAAAAGATCCTTTCGCTTATCAAGGAGAAAGGGCCGATTACTGCCAATGAAATTTGTTCAATCCTAGGAATAAGCGAAAGTGAGTTTCGATTAAACTTTACCCCGCTCAGGCACATGGAACTTGCCCGGGCATGCAAAGTAGACGACAAGGTCTGCTATACCCTTTTTGACCGGTGAGATTTTGTTCGCAAAAGTCGGTCCTGGAGAATTGTCACCCTTGTTGATAAAAGCGCGAGACCAGAGGGGGTGAAGAGTGGCGACTCTTCTTTTTGTGCGGGGATGTTTGGGGTCGCAGATAAAGCAGACCTGAAAAAAAGGGAAACAGAAGGAGATCCAAATAATGTCTCATAATCTTGATGCCCGCCTTGAAAAATTGCCTTACATAAAGCAGTGACAAAAGAAGGATCTTTAAGTGCCAAAACCAAGAGCCTTATTGTGATAGGTATATCTGCAGCTATTCGCTGTGAGCCATGTCTGCGAAGGCACGTTAGAACTGCCATGGATCTGGGAGCAACATCCGAGGAGATACTAGAAGCCTGCAGTGTTGCAATTCTCATGGGTGGGGGCCCCACCATGGCCTACACCGCCCTTTATGCAATGGATGAACTGGAGCATTCTCCTTAAGAGAAGGAGGGAAAAACATGAGGTGTGATCGTTGTAATGCACAGATCGAACCCGGAGAAGAAAGGGAGCATCTGGGCGAGGTACTGTGCGAGGATTGCTATATGGATGCCCTCTCCCCTCCCAAGGGATGCGATCCATGGGCCGTATATACGGCAAAGTCCTTCGAAGCACATTCTGGCCCTACTACAACATTGACCCCTCTCCAGGAGAGGATCCTGAAGATTTTGGAGGAGACGGGAGGCATCGAACGAGAGGAACTGCTCAAGAGGCTCGGAGGTGATTTGCGTCCCAAATATCTCGAGCAGGAGTTGTCGGTCTTAAGGCATACGGAGAAGGTCAGGGGCGAGAAGCGGGGTGGTCGGGTGATGGTTAGATTATGGTAGAAAGAGAGATAATGAAAGAAAATAGTGTTTTTGATCGGATCTATCGGGATTACCTTGAAAGAATTTCGGCCTTGGATTCCGTTTCTATTAAAGGCAGGCTAGGTTTAACATTAAAGGAAGGACAGCTTATAGTTCCATTCTTTGGAATCCCTTACCGAATATCCCGAGAAGGCATTATCGATGATCAAGGGAATAGACCGAGCCATGATGTGAGCGTGGTATTGTGTAAATATCTACTGATGTGTCCTGAAGAAGAACCTTCAGAATTTGCGTGGGTCACATATAAGGACTTCAAGGATGCAGCTCCCTTTGTTGAGGGTTTTACTAATAATGTAGAAAAGGCGATCAGTCAAAAATTCTCTGGTAAGCTATCGTTGCTGAGGAGTGCTTGTAGTGCACTGAAAGGACTACCCACAGAGCTTGGAATTTCTTACGATCTTTGCGTGAGGTTTGAGGCACTTCCCAAGATACCTCTTTTGCCCTTGTTCAACGATGAGGACGAAGAATTTCCAGCCCAATGTTCCTTACTCTTTGAAAGGAGGGCAGGAAAGTATCTCGACATGGAGTGTCTTGCCATTTTAGGCATGGTTCTTTCCAGGGGTCTTATAAGACATTCGGATAAACAAAACAGTGAAAACATGGAGGTGTGTCATGAAGATATGCATATGCGGTAAGGGGGGGAGTGGAAAGAGTACGATTGTCAAACTTATGGCCGATGCCTTTAGAAGGTGCGGCAAAGGTGTTATTGTACTTGATTCCGATGAATCCAATTCAAGCCTTTTTTGGATGTTGGGTTTTGAAAGGCCCCCTCTTCCTTTGATGGAATCCCTTGGAGGCAAAAAGAGGGTTCAGGAAAAGATGATGGCCCGTTTTTCCAGGGGTGAAAAGGAGCCTGAGATGTCTATCTGGAGCCAGGAAAAGATCTCTCGGGGTTCGCTTCCGGATGAATATGTGGCCCAAAAAGAAAACCTAAGCCTTATAACGACAGGTAAGATCCATCAGGCACTGGAAGGATGTGCCTGCCCCATGGGGGTGGTTACGAGAGAGTTTCTCAAGAAAATCGAGCTGGCTTCCAATGAGGTCATGCTTGTGGACATGGATGCTGGCATAGAACACTTCGGCCGGGGCATTGAGGCAAGTGTAGATGCCGTGATATGTGTTGTTGAGCCTTCCCTTGAATCTATTAATCTGGCATGCAAGGTCAAGAATTTGACCCAATCCGTTGGTGCATCCTTTAAAGGAGCAATCCTTAATAAAGTTGCATCATTGGACCAAGAAACAATCCTTTCAAAGAAGTTGAAAGACAATACTATCCCGATACTTGGCATCATACATCATAACGATCAAGTGATCTTGGCTTGCTTAGGAGGAAAAGTCTTGGATGTACCAAGTGCATTAATTGAGATGGAACCAATTGTAAAAAGGATCCTATGTTGATTAAAAAGAGTATAGGCATGAATAAAAAGATTGATGCAAAAGAGCTTTATGAATTAAAGACAAGCGTAGAAGATCTCTACACTGAAATTCGACAGTTTGAAAAATAAAGTTCTTTGATAACGGGCAGTTGCCAGCCACAAAATGGTTTATGGCACTACACCGTCTGGTTGCCCCAAAGACGTTTCAGCCTAGGAGGTGGGCGCAAACCTGCTGCCCGGAAAGCCTGGTAGGCTTGGCCCTCAAAGTCTGTGCGAATAAGGTAGTCCGTTCCGTCCAAGGACATCCGGACCGCTCCGAGCTGATGGAGGTCCCACATTAGGTCAGACCAAGAGGTGGAGATGCCTTTGGGTTCAAGCCGCCCTTGAAGGTCCACGTGCAGCC
>JAFDIC010000543.1 GCA_019308525.1 Deltaproteobacteria bacterium | reverse complement strand
TGCCTTCCAGGCGAAATCCGGGATGGGCTCAAAGAGCCGGAACCCTTCGCCACAACAAGCAAGAAGCTCTCGAGAAAGGACCTCTCCTCCTTCACAACCTTGAAACCTGCATCTCGCAACTCGTCACCGATCCCCTTTACAGGTGCGGTGGTTGTATGTGAAACAAGATAGGTGACCAGCGCCAGCAGAAGCCGCAAGGCCTGATAGAGGAGACGTTTCAGCAAGGGGCCAGGCCTTGTCTCACACGCAATGAGAAGGGTCCCCTCAGGGCTCAGGACCCTTCGAAACTGCCGCAAGACCCATCGCCTCTCCTCCGGGTAGAGTTCGCTCATCACAAGCGTGGCAGTCACAAGATCAAAACTATGGTCCTCAAAAAGATCGTCCATCTCCACGAGTGCGGCATGGTGAAGGATCACCCTTTCCTCAAGCCCGCTTCGCCGAATGCGCCTGCGCGCTACCCCAAGCATTCCCTCTGAGATGTCGATGCCCGTCACACGCGCCCCGGCCCGGGCAGCCCTGAGGGCCAGGTCCCCGGTTCCGCATCCTGCATCAAGCATGTTGATCCCAGGGCGCACATAATTCTTGACGATATTATCTTTGACCCTCCGTATTTGACCCAGGGTGAGCAGATCAATGCCCCGATCATAGCGAGCCGGCCGGCTCTCCAAGATCTTCATGAAGACATAGGAGAGCATCACATCTCCACTTCTGAGGAACCCTTACCTAAAACTCCCAAGATGATCATTTGTCAGGATACGATGCCTTCTCAGGAAGAAATTCTTCTCTCCCATTTGATATGCAATATTAACACCATGGCGTGAACCTAACGCGTCACAGGCGCATGCATGAGAGGATTTGCCGCTAACGGGTACATCGTCTGCTTGGGCCCGTTCTCGAGCTCGAGCACCGTCCCCCCTACATGAGCCATCGCGTTTTAGAGTCGATTCATCTAATCCTTCCCGTGCCGAAAAGGGACTTTGGGCAGCACGAAACCCCACCGGAGAGGCCCCGGGGTGGGGACGCATGGAGATTGAAGCATGCTCCGCACTCCACACCTTTATCTGGAGGTAAGAATGGCTGGAACCCATGACCTTTTGTTTTCTCGATCATTGGAGGCTACATCAGCCACATCCCCAATGGGGGGCTCATCACATACAAGCACATTTCTCAGGTCGGCAAAAGAGGCGAAGAACCGGTCTACGTCCCCTCTGAGGAAATCTTTGCCGTTGTCTACAACCTCGTGGCCGTCAGAGTAACCGGCAAGCGTTTCAAAATCAAAGAGATGTAACTCAAGGCACGGGGTGACCTGAGCGCCAAACTTGAGGATCACGAATACGGAACCCAGAGGCTGTTCATTCAGAGCCCGCCTGACAGCTATGCCCTTGGTCGATCCCCCTCTTTCCCTCATAATCCTTGTCTCGGAAGGAGATTTTACCTCTCAAGCGGGGGCAATTCTATTTTACGATCAACCACAAAGGAAAACCCCTCAAAGGGATTGAAACTAAGAAGAAAGCCGCGTAAGGTAGCCTCATCCCTAACAACAACCGGGACTGGGAAGATGAAAAGAGGGGCACTACCTCCTTCCTCGGAATCTGAACACCAGCAGCTTCTCTCCATTTTCGATAGTATCGATGAAGCGATTTATGTAAGCGATCCAGACACATATGAAGTCCTATATGCGAACATGGCACTCAAGAAAGAATTCGGGCAGGTCATAGGGCTGAAATGCCACGAAGCCTTTCAGTCCTCTCCATCCCCTTGCCCCTTTTGTACAAACAGGCACATATTTGGACAAAACCAAGGAAAGACCTACATCTGGGAATTCCGCAACTCCAGAAACGGGCGATGGTATCGCTGTATGGACAGGGCCATAACCTGGCCCGATGGACGAGTGGTCCGCTATGAAATGGCAATAGACATAACAGACCGGAAAGAAATGGAAGAGGCGTTGCGAAAGAGAAATGACGAATTGAAACTAAAAACTCGAAAGCTCGAGGAGCTCAATGCCGCCCTTAGAGTCCTCCTGGATCAGCGTGAAAAGGACAAGAAAGAATTACAAGAAAGAATACAGTCCAATCTCAGAAATCTGGTCCTTCCCTATTTGGAAAAATTGAAATCTGGAAGAATGGAAAACAAGGCAAGAACCTACCTCGAAATTGCCGAGTTGAATCTCACTCAAATTGTGTCTCCTTTTTCCCAGAGATTATCCTCTCTCTACCCCACGCTCACACCCCAAGAGACAAGAGTCGCTGGACTAGTCAAAGATGGAAAAACGTCTAAGGAGATCGCCCATGTCTTGAACATCTCGAAACGGACGGTGGATTTCCATCGGGCGAGTCTCAGAAAAAAATTGGGCATTATTAGGCACCGGCGCTCACTCAGATTGCATCTTATGTCCATGACATTTCAAAGGTGATACCAGGTTTATCCTGGTATTTTCCACGTTTTC
>JAFDIC010000064.1 GCA_019308525.1 Deltaproteobacteria bacterium | reverse complement strand
AATCCTCACGGCCACTGAGTTAATCCCTTTTTGGATCTAATTCCCCGCAGCAAGCTGCGGGGCGGTTCATAGATTCCTGCTTTCAGTGAATCATCAACGCGTGGTGCCTTTTGAGGCCTCGCCGGAGAAAGGAGATATGTCGTGCGGCTAAACCTAAAGAAACTTGAAAACTTTAGAGGAAGAAAGGGACCCCTGCTCTTGATCATTATGGACGGCATCGGAATCGGGCCCGAGGATGAAAGAAATGCCGTGTACCTGGCCAACACGCCCAACATTGATCGGCTGAGAGGTTCGAGTTCTTATACTCAACTTCAGGCCCACGGCACGGCAGTTGGTCTCCCCACTGACCAGGACATGGGGAACAGCGAGGTAGGACACAACGCCCTGGGAGCGGGCAGGGTCTTCGACCAGGGTGCGAGGCTCGTAAACAGGGCCATCCAGAGCGGAAAGGTTTATGAGACAGAGTTATGGAAAAGCATCCTCCAGAGGGCCCACAGGGGAGGCACGATCCATTTCCTGGGGTTACTGTCGGACGGAAACGTCCACTCGCACATTGACCATCTCTTTGCTCTCATAGAAAAGTGCGCGGAGTCAGACGTCAAGAGGGTAAGGGTGCACGCCTTGCTGGATGGGAGAGACGTGGGGGAGCGGACAGCCCTGCGGTATGTCATCCCAGCGGAAGAAAAACTAGAAAAAATCTCCGAACAAAAGGGATTCGACTATTCCATAGCATCTGGAGGCGGTCGCATGAAGGTCACTATGGATCGCTACAACGCGGATTGGTCAATCGTCAGAAGGGGGTGGGAGGCCCATGTCCTCGGCAGGGCGAGGCCCTTTTCATCGGCCTCCGAGGCCGTGAAAACCTTCTATGAAGAGGACCCGGGGATTACCGATCAATACCTTGATGCCTTTGTGGTGGTAAACGAAAAGGGTAAACCCGTAGGCCCCATATTGGACGGGGATGCCGTGATCTGCTTCAATTTCAGGGGCGACAGGGCAATCGAGATATCCAGGGCCTTTACTGAGGAAGATTTCCATGAATTTGACAGAGGACCGCTTCCGGATGTCCTGTATGCGGGAATGATGGAATATGACGGGGATATGCACATCCCTCCCAATTTCCTCGTTCAGCCACCTGCAATAGACAGGACGGTAAGCGAATACCTTTGCAGCGAAGGGGTCAAGATGTTCGCCATTTCAGAGACGCAGAAGTTCGGCCATGTCACCTACTTTTGGAATGGAAACAGATCGGGCTACATTGACGAATCACTGGAAACCTATGTAGAAATCCCTTCAGACAAGCTTCAATTCGACAAGGCGCCCAAGATGAAGGCAGCCGAAATAACCAAAAAGACGATAGAACTACTCAGGGAAGGTGATTACAGGTTCGGGCGCTTGAATTTCGCCAACGGCGACATGGTAGGACACACCGGTGTGATGGAGGCTGCCATAATCGCTGTGGAGACCGTGGATCGGTGTGTTGGAGAGCTGCTGAAGGTAACGGAGGAGCTGGGTGGAATAGCCCTGGTCACATCAGATCATGGCAACGTGGACCTTATGTTTACATATGATAAGGAAGGCAGGAAAAGAGTGAGGACCGCCCATTCTCTTAATCCCGTGCCTTTTGCCATATTTGACCCGGGTTTTCGGGGCGAATATGAAATGGCCAAGCTGGAAAGACGCGGCCTCTCAAATGTGGCGGCCACGCTGTTGAATCTCCTGGGTTACGAGAAACCGGAGGACTACGACCCATCGCTGATCAGGATGATCCGCCCTGCTTGAGGAATCTAAAGCAAATCGTATGCCTATAGCCCTATCCGTCCCCTAAATCCGAACCTGATACTGTTGTCCATGTAATACAACAGGTCCGGGTTGAAATTATACAACCTCACACGGAATCTCTTCAAAAGGGCTCCCAGATCAATCTTCTGGCCAGAATCAAAAAACTCTTCCGTAAAGGGATACTTCTTGAGGTAGATTCTTAAGATATTGACGGCCTCGAATCCAGGAGAGAGGGCTTTTACACTCCCGGACATCTGGATTCCCCTGATGTCCCTCCAGGAGGAGGCAGGGGCATATATGCTTGCAGACGCATGGCCGGTCCTCATGGATTCCTTTATGTGCCTGGATTCCGGGTCGGAAAAAAAATAGAAATTAAAGTCACGGTTTACATAATACACGGGGGCAGACCATGCAATGTCCTCGTGAGCTGTTGCCAGGGTCATGGTGGTTTGTTCGAGGATAAGTTTCAGGGCCAGCCTTCTTAGCTCGTCCTCTCCTGGGATATGGTTTTTTTCCGCTTTCACGTCTCTCACGGTAGAGCTTGGGCATCTCAAGAAATGCCAGATGCCATAACATCCTAATCTTCAAATACCTGCTGGGGTGATGACCTTTCAGTGCGAAATTGCTAGTCGGCATGGTGGGCTGAGAGCACATCCCTCACGCTCTTCCAATGCATACCGGGATACCGATCGTTGTCGAGAGGCTCTAGCTTCGCCCGGCCGCCGAACATGTTGTGCATGTACTGCATGCCCTGCCATGCCGGATAAAGCTCCTTCTCTCCGGGAGCGAGCGTGCGTACAACCTTGATAAGCATGCCGAGCATTCCTAGACCTCCGGGTCGGAATAGGCGGAATTTCTTTGCCGTCACATCGCTCACGACCGCTGCCAGCTCCCGAGCGCTGAGTTGATCGCCGGCGATCCGTAGAAAGCGAGGGGTGGACGGATCAAGAGCCGCGAGCGCCGTGAACGTAGCTGTGTCGTCCATGGTCGTAAAGTCCAAGGGCTGATCCGCATTCCCCCAATAGACTACCAGCCTCGGTTTGAAAAGAATGAGCGGCATCTGACCTGTCAGCAATTCTGCAAATGCTCCGTTGAAGATCGTGGTCGCTGATATAGGAGCCTTGTCAAGATACTTGTGAAATTCTCGTCGCAGATCAAGATTGCGATTCTCTCCGGGTGGAAACTTGGTGAAATCAATCGAGAAGTCGGAGGGAATAAAACGTGGGACTCCGGCCTGGACCGCGGCGTCGAGCAGGACCCTTTGCTTATCCACGATGACGTCGCGCAGTCCCGCCAGTGCGGAGACCACGCAGGACACCCCCGAGCATGCCGCCGTCAATTCGGAAGGGTTGCTCAAGTCGACATTGGCAATCGATACCCCGAGTTCCTCCAGTTGTTCGATCTTGTCTCGCGCAGCGCTTTGCCGAACCAGCGCCCTTACGCTGGCTCCCTGCTGGCGTAAAGCTCTTACGATTCGGCCGCCGAGATTGCCCGTAGCTCCCGCTACAAGGATGATCGATTCTTTCATAGGTATGCCATTGGGATAATAAGAAGTTAGCCTTTATAGGGAACAGTATCGCAAAAAGAGGCTTGTGTGTCAAGCGGCTTTGAGTCAGGACAGCAGTGAAGCGTGAACACGCGCTGGGAGTTCGTGTGCTCGCCTCAAGCATGCAATTCCTCCTAATAGTGCCGCTTTTCAGTCTGAAATTCAGCAGAAAGGCTACTGTTTTCAACAAGCTGGATCAGGGAATAGTGGGAAGGCGCACTACTCCTCCCAGCGCTGCCTTTTCCAGCCCGTTGCCCCTGCCGGCCTATATCAACCGAAGTTGAAAAGGAGCCGCAAGACGTTGCCCTACCCATAAGGGGTCTAGCCATGGGCCGCTTATGGTTTCACGAACGAAACGGATGAAGCCTCGTACACCCAACTCACGTACCATTTTCACAAGTCGCTCAGAATAAATGGCTAAGATATTGATCAGGTGCCCCAGTCGCATCAAATAGTGATAACCCTTCATAGCATTCCAGTTGTAAGAGAAGACGTGCTCGTAGTGGTACCCATGTCGTTTCTCCACCAGGATGCCTGACTCGATACCCCACCTGTGGCGTGCACCCAGATTACAACGTTCGTGCACATTGCCCCCAGTAAGAGGTTTGCTGGAAATCCAGGCGTGACGTGATTTGTTCCTCACCACCTCAGCACAATCCCTGGCTATCTCCTCCCAACTCTCTGTACACACCACCACGTGCACGATCTGCCTTTTCCTGTCGTGGACACCGTAGTAATATTCTATACCATTCACCCAGTGAAAACTCTGTCTTCTATTCCCCCAGGTTGTACAAAGGTGATTTTTGCTCTCCAGTTTCTTGAGTCCTTCATATTCCTCCCAGACGCTCTTAAGGGATTTGTCTTGCAAAACTATCATGAAATCCCATTTGTTCTTGCGGCACAGTTGCATGATTGGGCCGTTGGGGTAGAGTCCATCCAGCAGGACCATGATGGGGAGATGACCAAAGGCATCTTTTAACCTTCTGGCCAATCGTTTAAATGCCTTCCTCTCACAGTCCTGTTTCTTCCTCTCTGTGTCACCTTCTGTGTAACTCAAAAACTCGCTCATCAGGGGAATAGTCATGCCACCGGCAAATGCCAGAGAGGCCTCCAGCACATACACGTAGTATTGCATGTGGGTATCATCGCCTTTTCCCACTTCACGCTCCAGACATTGCTCGCTCCAAAGCACATCGCGGACACATTTTTGGGTGCCATCAATAGCAATAGGGTAACGATTATCAACCAAGTAGCGAACAAACTTCTTGTTTCGTATCATCTTTCGGACTAATTCCATAAGGGCGCTTTCAATTCCCCCTACATCAACCCTGGCTAGAAGCCGATAAAGGGTGTCGTTGTGAGGCAAATCCTCCAGTTCAGGAAACAGCAGTTTCAGATTTTCCATGAACATTGGACGGGTCATCTCCCTGTTGGCTTCGCGTCTTGAGGCCATCTGAAATACAAATATCAGGATACCATAGATCATGAGCAGTGTATGCCTGTATTTTATCTTCCTGGGATTTCTCGGGTCCTCTATCTTGGACAGCCGTGTTAAAAGAACAGGCAATTTAGCTCGAAAAATCCTGATCTGTTCAGTGGTAGCATCCTGCCGGGCTTTCTGTTCCTCTTCCACAGTTTTGTACGCACACTTGCGGTTGGGTATCGCCGCCTTAGAGGGCGGTTTCAATCCTTCGGCTCTCTGTCTTTCACGTAAAGCCTTCTCGGCCTTCTTCTTTTCCCTTCTTATCTTCTTTATCTCTTCGCTGCCCGGTCTCCCTGTCTGCGTGCAACGCACAGACAGGCGGCTTACCTTGCTCATTGCTCAACCCTCCCCTGAAGGCGCTCTGAGCAAAGTCGCTTACGGAAATCCCTTGCCAAAGCCCTCACAAAGATCTTCTTGGGGGTGGTGGTGTAGCGCTTTCCCTTACGGGGCAGGCCCTTACCGGTACTCATCCCCAGATACACCCAGTTGGCCGCCTTATAGGAACTGCCCTCATATCTTTGAGGGTCAACAAAGCTCTCAACCACCAGCGGCCGGTAGCCCCAGCGCTCCTGCCAGTCATCTCGTATGCGCCTGAGGGCCTGGCCCAGGATGTGGCTCCCAAGGTTTTTCACCTTCACCCATGGTAACACCAGAAACCGGCTGTTATTGATTACCCAGGGGAGGTTCCTGAGCCTCTGTGTTCTTGTCCAGCCTATCCACTCATCTCGAGCCTTCAGGGCCTTGGCCGCCCCTTGAAACAGCAGACAGCCCAGAATGTCATGCGGGGATCTAACGAAATACCTCAGGGAATAACCAAACGGCCTCTTGTAGCTAAGGTAGTGGTAGCGCGATACGTACTCGTTCCATAAAGCCGTCGGATCCCTCCCCTCTACCACCTCAACCCTGAGCGGGCCTACCTCCCGCACATTGCCCACTATCTCCGCCCGTGGCCTTGTTCTGGGTGTCAGGGCAATAGGAGCGTGTCTCTGTGGGGAGATCGCCCGCTTCGGGGGGAGCCTCAGACATCCCTTGCCTTCGAGCCTGTGCAAAAGCTTTAGACAGGCATCCGTCTTGTAGCCCCCAGAAGCGGTGAACCATCCCAGGTGCTCGCATATGGTTCGGGCCAGTTCCGAACGACTGAGGGCTGGAAACAACCTCACCGTCTCTTCAATTTCATCGAGTTCTTCTCTGCTGATCTCCCGACCGCATTGGAAAATGGATCTCGTTTCTGCCTGATGCATGCGTGGTACCTCCTTCTACATGGGTCTTCCCACGCTACGCTATCAAAACAATACCCCTTTGTCTACTACTCTTTTGGGAAAATCCTCCCCTCCCTCATATACCAAGAATTGCAATGTAGAGTTAGCTTCATCATGGCTGAAAACAGCGCATCATACCCCATGCTAACGTATCAAATGCCAAAATTGTTGTCTACCCCCTTTTTGCGACAAAAAAGATTGAATCTCCACTCAAGCTCTTGCTAGCATTACATCTCAATAACGTGCGTCAGAGCTGGGGGCGGGATGAGGACCTCCGCGGTGTATTCCTTCCTCCTCAATTGAAAGCAAAATTTGTCATTTGCGAATGGAAGTGATATATAAAGACGTGGTTTTCTTCCAGAGACAGGGAAGCATCTTAGTTTCAATATGGGGGTCGGATATGGTCACACCAACCCGCACCAGCGAAGATATGCCAATCGATTACAGGGCGCGCAAAGAAGGCAAACCCGATGAGCAATCCAAGGCGCCGGAGACCTTGTTCGTAACCCCTTACCAGAGTCCATTGGGTATCTATATCCTCGCCAGCTCCAAAAAGGGAGTTGTCTGCGTAAAGACAGAGAAGCGCTGGGGACACTTTCTTGCACGCTGGAAAAGGAAGAGCATTGAGCTGAGACAGAGCGCAGAGCACAACCTGGAGCTGAAAAGACAGCTGGATCAATATTTCGCTGGGGAGCTGCGTCAATTTACGCTACCTCTGGACCTTTGGGGCACTTCCTTTCAATGCCGGGTGTGGAACCTTTTGTGCAGTATCCCGTGGGGAGAGACTCGATCTTACGGCCAGATAGCGGGAGCCCTGGGTCGACCCAGAGCCGCAAGGGCGGTCGGTCGCGCTGTCGGCACTAATCCCGTTTCCATTGTGGTACCCTGCCACCGGGTCATAGGTTCAAACGGGGCCCTGACAGGTTATGGGGGCGGCCTGGACAGGAAGGCGGCCCTTTTGCGACTTGAAGGGCAACGGTAAGGGGCGATTTACGGAGGTGGTTATGGGGGATATACTACCGAAATTCAAAGCCGCCGCGGTTCAGGCCCATCATGGCCGGCTCCATGGCTCCCGACGAAGAAGGGATCATCTATTCGGAGATCGATCTGAATGATGCGACCCGTCATTATTTCTTGCATGAGACCACGGGGCACTACTGGCTGAAATATTTCCGTGTCTACTTTGATTCCCGCGAGATGAAGCTCCTTAACCTGATTGAACCGCCGGAAGAAAAACACCGGCCTGCGAAGGAGACACCAGCTCGAAATGGTCTTTCCGAAGGGGGGAGAGTTTGCGTACCACTGGGGATAGCTCGACCCGGATCTTCATTCTAACACGGAAACCTGGTCCTCAGGGCTAGGTCAGTGATTATTGGCTCTGCCTTAAGAAATGAAAAGGCTCTAAATCCGAAGCACGAAATCCGAAACAATACTTAATGACCAAGATTCAAATGATCCGGACAATAGGCGTAGCGATTATGATTTTGGTTTTGTCATTAGGACATTAGGTATTTGATTTTGTTTCGAATTTCGAGATTCGGATTTCGGGTTTTGCCAAAGCGAGAACAACAAATCATGCCCTCCGGGCTTAGAGCAAAACCTGGCCCTTTGGACCCGGTTTTTTGCTTTGATGGCCAAAGTGCCGCTAATGGCTGGCTCCAGGGGCCCTGGATCGAAATTATCTGGTTGAAATAATCCAGGTTCTATGGTTTAATTTTTGTAATTCATTTCAGGGGGATGACAGCATGAAGCGTTCGTTTTCAGGCATCATGGGGGTCCTGATTTTTGGGAGTGTGTTATTGGCCTTGGCAGCGCCCTCCTTTTCCCAGGTGAGCGATGAGCTTAGCGTGGCGGAAGGGAAAATATGTGTCAACGTTGTAAACCGGGAATGCATAGATGCGAATACCCGGTTTGCCTCTCCAGTGGAAAAGCTTTATTGTTTTACCAGGATTGTGGGCGCAACAACTCCCACCTCCGTCACCCACGTATGGTATTTCGGTGACATGGAAAGGGCAAGGGTCACACTCAAGGTAGGATCCGCAAGCTGGCGTACTTACAGCTCAAAAATCATTCTTCCCCATGAAATAGGGGAATGGCATGTGAATGTGCTTGGGCCCGACGGTAAGCCATTGATGGTAATACCATTTGAGATCTATTGATCAGGTGGCGGCATTGAGAAAGGAACTTTTGCTTTGAGGGACCTACTTGGGTTTTAGCTCGAAGTTCTTCTCGTAGGTGCCTGTACCTGAAATCAGGACCTTTGCCCTTATCTTCTTGTAGCCCTTGGCACGTACAATCAGGGTCCACTTGCCCTGCTTAAGGTTGATTTGTTCGTAGTAGCCTGAAGCGTTGGTCTTGGTCCTGATTTCATCCGGGCCCTTGCTTAGGACCTCGGCATTCTTTATAGGTCCTCCTGATTTCTGGTCTATCACGACCCCGTATATTGCAGTAATCCTGGGCGGTGGATTCTCACCAAGTATCTGGCTATCTTCCTGACAGACAGATTTTTCATTGTCTCTCGCCCTATACATTCTGGTCTTTCCTTCAAAAATGACCCCTTCATCTATAACGACTGAAGGGGCTTCAATGTTGCCAAAAACCTTCCCCGGCGAGAGAACGTCCACTCTCTTGTCTGCGACAATGTTTCCGTGGACCTCCCCCCTAACAAGCATATGCTCTACTCGCATGTCTGCTTCTACCATACCGTCTTCGCCTACTATGAGTTTCCCGCCGGAAGTGATTTCGCCCTTGAAGTGACCGTCTATTCTTATGGTGCCCTGAAAGTTCAGTTTCCCTTCGAATTCAGTATCCTCCCCCAAAAAAGTGATTACCTTGTCCTTCTTCTTCATAATCCCGTGCTCTCCTGAAAAGGGTAATAACATATAGAATAATTAGTTCTTCCTGGCAAAGAGACATCAACAGCCATGGCAGAGCCTGTTATTTCCATCAGGACTGTGCATAACTGTGGAGTCCGGGAAGGTAATTGACGCCCAAATAGGTGAAAATTACGCAGGAAAATCCTACTATGGAGAGGTAGGCAAGCCTCTTTCCCCTCCAGCCCCTTACCATGCGTGAGTGGAGAAATGCGGCGTAAACAAGCCATGTAATCAACGACCAAGTCTCCTTTGGATCCCAGCTCCAGTAACTGCCCCAGGCAGAGTGGGCCCAAACGGAGCCGGTGATGATACCTAGGGTCAAAAGTAGAAAGCCTATTACCACCATCTGGTAATTCAGATCATCCAGCACCGACGGCCTCGGAATTAACCCCAGGAACACGCTTCTTGAAAAGGAGTTCTCCCTTCTCTTCAGGAGATACATGAGACTGAAAGCAAATGCAAGTCCGAATGCCGCGTAGCCAAAGAAGCAAGTGATTACGTGGGCCACCAGCCAGTTGCTTTTCAGCGCAGGCACAAGTGGTTGTATCCTGCTGCTGATATTGGGAGAGTAGGACGCGTAGGCCATTGATAGAAAGGCAATCGGAGTGACAAGCACGCCCATGCTCCTATTCCTGGTTCGCCATTCTACGATCAGGTAAAGGAATATGATGGTCCACGCAAAAAAGATCAATGATTCATAGAGGTTGGAGAACGGTGCATGGCCGATGCCCAGATCATAGGACTCAATCCACCTGAGAATGATGGCGATAGTCTCCCCCAGCAGTCCCAGAGAGGTCACATATGTCCCCAGCCGTCCGAAGACCTCTTTGCCCATTACCATCCATAACAGGTAGGCCACAAAAGCGATAAAGTAGAAAAAGGTTATGTAGCTAAGTATTATCGTATTCACAATGAGTTACCTTTACTTGTTAAATTGATTGTCTAACCTGAGGACCAGATGGTCCAGTTCCCTTTCCAGTCCCACCGGGTTCCTATTGGCCCTTCCTGCAACGCTGATTCGAAGGCTCTTTCCCTCTCGTCGTATCCTGATCCATACTCCCCTGTGCGAGGAGAAAAATGTGACGAAGAAACCCGCAACCATCAAAAAGCATCCGATCCATACCAAGGGGACACCCGGATCACGGTTTACCTGGAGACCGGTATAGTATCTACTTTCAACGTCAACCAATTCAAAGGTGTACGGTTTGAATCCTGATGGATCCAGGATAGACGCCTTGAACATGGAAGGGGGAAATCGTTCCTTGAGCATGTCAATGTACTGAAACACCCAGAAGCGTCTCTCCTCTCCTTTTGAAGTCCGCAGAGACAAGAGGGCTGCAGGCCCCATCACACCTTTGAAATTTTCCGTTATTTCAAGGACCTGGATCTTGCCTTCACCTCCTGGTAACTCAACATGGTTGCCGATTCTGATCGTCACAGGGGGGACTCTCTGTTCTCCATTATTCTGTCTTATCCTTATCGTGACGCTCTCCCCGGTGACCTTCCCGTAACTGGACTGGTAAAAGGTAATCCCTTGGAAAGTGATAGGATGATTCACGAGGACGCTACCTTTGTGAATTACCTCGCCATTGGAAAGAAAGCTCAGGTCGGATCTATATTCCCTGGGAGTCCCATCATCGTAGAAGTCAACCAAAAACCTGTCGCACCTTATGCTGAAGCCCAAATTCTTCGGAGTCCCCATCTTTCTCAGTCTGACCGAGTCGACAACGGCACCTTCAGGGATGTTAACATAGGCTTCAAACCCGAAAAACGATCCTATGATTCCACCGATCAATATCAAGAGGATGCTCAGATGAACCACATAGGCGCCGAAATAGGAATATCGGCCCTTGTCCCCATAGAGATAATTGCCTCCAGAGGTCTTTCTGGTTTCAATTCTCCTAAAGCTTTTTTTCAGGATATCCAAAGTCCTGGACGTGACCTCTTCAATCTCTCCGCCTACCTGGAGATGTCGGTGCTCGGGGATCTCCTCAAAGGGCTTTTTTCGGTCCGGTCTGGGGACGGTTCGGAAGAGCCTCATCGCTCGTGGGAGGCGGTCTATGGAACATATGATCAGGTTCATGGATAGTAGCCCTATTACCGCCCTGAACCACGTAGAGTGATAGAGGTCGAAGATCTGGAGGAAGTCCAAGATGCGGACCAATTCGGGGCTGAGTTTTTGAGCAAACTGGATGGCCCCTTCCTGTTGTGGCACCAGAGTTCCTATGACCGAAACCACCGCCAGGATGATCAGAAGGGCGATGGTCGTTTTTACCGACCGGAAAACTCTCCAGATGGCATTAGGATTCCCGGTCTTGCTCCTTGTTCCCATTCTACCTCTAAAGGAGTTTCTTATACTTTTCCTCGGAAATGCCTCTTATCTTGAGATTTCTTTCAAAAGCCAAGAATAGCATCTCGATCACACCACAAAGCGAATTTTTATAACATCCTTTCATGTCGAGTGCAAACCCTAAAAGAGGAGAGCGCCCAAACCGGGCCCTGAATGTACCGGAGAGTAAGCCCCTCGAATAGATTTTGGGCCGGTTGCGAGTTTGATTCTCTAAGAGCACATGATTGTTGCGAGTGGAGAATAGGAAGGGATGTCCGCTGTAGGAAATATTCTTAAATTGCTCAAAATAATTCAAAGCCTAGAGTAATACGTGTTTATTGCGCGAAATCTAACGAGGAACTAAAAACATTGATTTTAACACCCTGTTTATGTTAAAAATACAACATAAACGTTGTTATTTGGAAGAGCGAGGTTTTCTTATGCTGGACCTCAAGTTCATTAGGGCTCATTTGGCCGATGTCAAGAAAATGCTCAAGGCAAGAGAGTACCGGGATTTCGATATTTCGCGATTTGAAGCCCTCGATCAGGCGCGGCGAAATATCTTGCCACAGTTGGAGCAGTTGCGATACCAACGAAACAAGGTTAGCGAGGACATTGCCGGGAAGAAGAGGAAGGGTGAGGACGCCTCTCATCTCATAGACGAGATGAAACAGGTCTCGAAGGAGATAAAGGAAAGAGAGGCTGAACTTAGGGGAATCGAGGATGAATTGCACGATGTCATTATGCTTATTCCCAATATGCCTCACGAGTCGGTAGTGGTCGGCAGGGATGAAAGAGATAACCCGGTGGTCAGAGAATGGGGAGAGATAAGAGAGATGGATTTTGATCCTCTTCCGCACTGGGAGATCGGTGAGAATCTGGGGATACTGGATTTTGCCAGGGCGGCAAAGATCGCCGGGGCCAGGTTCGCCCTCTATTCTGGGGCCGGAGCACTGCTGGAAAGAGCCCTGATCAACTTCATGCTCGATATCCATACCAAGGAGCATGGTTATACAGAGGTCCTCCCCCCTTTCATGGTCAATGCGGCCAGTATGACGGGAACCGGACAGCTTCCAAAATTCAAAGAGGATCTATTCAAGGTGGAAGGTTGGGATCTTTATCTCATTCCGACCGCAGAAGTCCCTGTCACAAACATACACAGGGAGGAGATACTCAAAGAAGAAGATCTGCCCATATATTATGTGTCCTACACCCCTTGTTTCCGTTCTGAGGCCGGCTCCTACGGAAAGGACACCCGAGGGCTGATAAGGCAACATCAGTTTAATAAGGTAGAGCTGGTGAAGTTCTGCCATCCCGAGAATTCCTATGATGAATTGGAGAAGCTTACCAGGAACGCGGAGGAGATCTTGAGGCGCCTGGAACTACCTTACAGGGTCGTGTTACTCTGCACTGG
>JAFDIC010000063.1 GCA_019308525.1 Deltaproteobacteria bacterium | reverse complement strand
AGAGGCAGATCTGGCTGAAAAATATCACGTGAGTAAGACACCGGTGAGGGAGGCATTGCGCTATCTGGAAAGCATCGGGTTTGTGGAGATTGTCCCCCACACCATGGCGCGTGTCAAAAAGATGAACAGGCAGGAGGTAGAGGAGTTTTACCTCATCCAGAGCGTCCTGGAGGGGCTGGCGGCAAGAGAAGCTTTGCCGAACTTGAATGATGCTGATTTTGAGAAAATGGAGAAATACGTGATCCTTCTGGAGAAATATTCCAAAGAAAAGAATTCTGTGGAATATGAGAAGGCCAACATCAATTTTCATTCCATCTTTTGGAAGGCATCCAACAATGAAAAGCTCAGGGAGATGATTCAGAATATCCATACGCAGGTCCTGAGATTTCGCACGGTAACGAGGAAGTATCCTGAAAGATTCAAGGTCCTTGCTGCTGACCATCGAAAAATAATGGAGTCTGCTCGAAAAAGGGATGCGGAAGGGGTAGAGAAACTCTTTCGGCAGCATGTTGAGAAGCAGACAAAGTACATCGTGGAAATACTTGAAAGAGAAGAGCATATCTAGGAGATGAGAGAAAAGCCGCTGGTAGATTCGAGAAACCGGAGTGTTCACGGAGTTTATCAAAGCCTGTAGGGTTACCGACGGGGATGGGGTCAGGAAAGGTTACCGGAGGAAAAACACCAAGCAAGGGACTAAGACAGAAGGAATCAGTTTCATAGGGGAGGATCGCCATGCTAAAGCAAAAGATTGAAATTGTAATTGATCACAAGAAATGCCTTGGCGGATCATGCCTTAACTGTGTTGACAGTTGTCCGGTAGAAGTCCTTGACTGGGATAGGGAGCAAAAGAAGGTAGTGGTCGTCAATATGCAGGAGTGCCTGGTGTGCCTGGCCTGCGAAGAAGCCTGCCAGGAAGACGGGAATAAATGCTTCAAGGTGGAGGGAGCTATTAGAAAGGAATTTAAACCCTCTCCCATACAAGACATGTGGGCGGGTACGGGCGTGGTAAAACCGCCCCTGGAAGGTTTGCCCGCTGGCAGATCGGATTCCCGCACAAAAAAATTGGGCTTCTAAGGATCGAGTGAGGCCCAGTGATCAACAAAGGGCTACGATAGGAAATATCATGGTGAACAAGGATTGATGCACATGGCCCTTAAAGACAAGATCATCAATAGAGTTTTGAGTCAGAGGGATGCTCTGTATCCGCTGGGCGCTGCCCTGGGGCTGATTGTCCTCTGGCAAGTAACAGTCTATGTCCTGTCTATTCCCGAGTATTTGCTTCCTGGACCGATTTTGGTCATAGCTGAAATCAGTAAAGAGTGGCACCTCCTGTATCAAAATGCCCTGGTTACTCTGTATGAGACGGGGGTGGGATTTGCCATCGCCGTGATAGTTTCCATTCCCATCTCGGTTGCCGTCGTATGGTGGAGGCCTGTCGAAAAGACCGTAATGCCTCTCATGGTTTTCTTACAGACCATCCCGAAAGTCGCTATTGCACCCCTGTTTATCATATGGTTTGGCTTTGGTTCTTTCCCAAAGATATTGATAAGTTTTTTGCTGGCCTATTTCCCCATTGTCATAGAATTGATCACGGGATTGAGAGACATAGAAGAGGATGTCTTGGATCTTGCCAAGTCCATGTCCTCCAGCTCTTTGCAGACCTTTATGAAGATTCGCATTCCCAACTCTCTCCCGTATATGTTCAGCGGGCTGAAGCTGGGGGCTTTATTAGCCCTGGTTGGAGCGGTCATCGGAGAATTTCTCGGCTCCATGACAGGCCTGGGATACCTTGTCATCTATGCCAACGATAGGTTGGATACCACCCTGCTCTTTGCCGATCTGGTCGTACTTTTGCTTCTGGGAAAAGTTCTCTTCTCAGTAGTCGAGTGGGCGGAACGTTATGCCATATCGTGGCATGTCGTAATGAGAGAAAAAGAGGAGGTAATGTTTTCAACATAAGCCTTGTCATGGCGGCAGGCAGAGTTGGGAGCAGAGGCACGGGCTCCAGGATCGCACGCATTCTCCATATGTTGACGCTCAGGTTGTTATCTAGACGGAAGTTGGCAAAATAGCCTTTTCACGGTCACGAGGGAGAGCCGGAATTGAATGAAAAAATAAGAAGTTCTCTATATCCCTTTTTCACCACCTTGATCATCCTGGCCCTGTGGCAGGCGGCAATTGTGCTCTTTTCTGTTCCGGATTTCATACTGCCCGGCCCGGCGATCATCGTAACGGAATTTTTCAAAAACCTCGGTCTTCTTTGGCACCACACGCTCGTTACTTTCTATGAAACGATTACAGGCCTGATCCTGGCTGTTATTTTCTCGGTATTCGTCTCAATAATAATCGTCTGGTCCAGGCCTGTTGAAAAGACGTTGTTACCCTTGATGGTGTTCTTTCAAACAACCCCAAAGATTGCAATAGCCCCTTTATTTATCGTATGGTTCGGCTTCGGCTACACTCCCAAAGTAATTATCAGCTTTTGGCTTGCCTATTTTCCCATAGTAATAGCCATGATTACCGGGCTGAGAGATATCGAACCTGAGATGGTGGACCTTACGAAATCCATGTCCGCCACTACTTTCCAGACCTTTGTCAAGGTCAGGCTCCCGAATTCCCTGCCACATTTCTTTAGCGGCCTGAAGCTTGGGGGGTTGGTAGCCATGCTGGGATCGATCACGGGCGAGTTTGTTGGTTCAGACGCAGGCCTTGGATACCTGATCACCATAGCCAACCACAACTATGACGTCAAACTCCTGTTCTCAGTCCTTATTGTGTTGGTAATTCTGGGCAGGCTGATCTATGCATCTGTTGTGTGGATTGAAAAGCGCACTATTTCGTGGCACGTGGCAATGCGGAGGGAAGAAGAAAGATTCTTTACTGCATGAGAACAAAAGAAAGGGGGTGATAATAGACGCTAATTGCCAATCTGGATGAGGTATTGTTCAAGATGTTGTTTTTTAACCCGTCTAGCAAAAAGGGAGGATAGAATGATGAGAATGAACCTGTCAAAGGGCGTTTTCCTTACTGGTTTCCTTGTTTTGGTCATGACACTTCTTGCTCAACCCTTCTTCTTGTCTGAGGCAAAGGCGGCGGACAAGGTCGTGCTGCGCCTTCACTGGAAGTGCTCTGCAATGCACACACCCTTTATCGTGGCAATGGACAAGGGGTTTTACAAGGAAGAGGGCATCGACATTACCATAAAAGAGGGGGCAGGATCTACAGCCACCCTGAAGCTTATTGGAGCAGGAAGGGAGACCTTTGGTTTTGCGGGCACGAACGTAACCGTAAAAGGGGTTGCCAGGGGAGTACCGGTCATTCAGGTCATGGTGGTGGAAAAATCAAAGAGGCAAGGAATCTTGTTTCCTGCCGCAAAGGGTATCAAGACCCCCAAAGACCTGATAGGCAAGACCATTGCAGGGTCTGGATCGGGAACGAGCGATATCTTTGAAGCTTTCCTGGCAGTCAATAATTTGACGCTGAAACAGGTTCGGTACCTGGCTGCTGGAAGGGCGCGGCTGGAGGCCGTTGCGACCGGAAAGGCAGACGGCACGCTCGGCCTGGGAATGGACGATATCGTGAGACTCAAGAAGATGGGCGTGGAATCGCCACAGATACTTCTGTTCGGCGATTGGGGTATCCCTGACGTTGGTGATGGAATAATCACGCATCTGGATACCTACAAGAACAATCCTGATTTGATCCGGCGGTTTGTCAGGGCAAGCCTGAGGGGGATTAACCATGCGTTCATGGACCTGGAAGAAACCGTAGACATCGCTGTAAAGCATTTTCCAATGGCCAAAAGGGATATAATCCTCACACAACTAAGGAGCCTCAAGTGGTTGTTTCCACCTCCGCTTGGGTGGCAGGACCCAAAGGTCATTGAAGCCATGCGAGATATTGTTGCCAGGTTTGCAGGCGTCCCCCAGGCGAAGGATATACCTCTGAACAAGTTTTTTACAAATGAGTTCTTACCTAAACTATAACAGCGTGGGGCGGAGAGAGGAAAGGGGAGATTCCTCCTTGCCTCTCTGCCCCGTCTTGGATGGAAACAAAGGAAACGAAATCATGACCGATGCGATAGTGGTCAAAGGGTGCACTCTAATATATCCGATGAAAGATGGGTCTATCCATGCATTGGAGGAGGTAAGCTTTTCGTCCAGGGAGGGCGAATTCCTCTCCATCGTGGGGCCGAGTGGTTGCGGGAAATCGACTCTTATCAAGATTATCGCCGGCCTTTTGCCGTTGACAAAGGGCGAAGTCCGGGTGGAAGGCAATCTTGTCAGAGGTCCTCATCCAAACGTGGGCATCGTTTTTCAAAGTCCGGTACTGCTTGCCTGGAGGAAGGTCATCGACAATATTATGTTGCAGGTAGAGGTAAGAAAAGGTTTTGACAGGGAAGAGTACCTGGGCAAGGCCATGGATCTGATCAAGATGGCAGGATTAGAGGGCTTTGAGAACCGTTATCCCTGGGAACTTTCGGGAGGTATGCAGCAGAGGGTGTCCTTTTGCCGAGCCTTGATCCACGACCCTCCTCTTCTCTTGATGGACGAGCCATTTGGGGCCCTGGACGCCATGACCCGTGACGAGATGAATGTGTGGCTACAAAAGATATGGATGGAGAAGACAAAGACGGTGCTGTTCGTGACACACGACATTGCAGAGGCCGTGTTTCTTTCCGACAGGATACTCATAATGAGCCCAAGGCCGGGAACTGTCAAGAAGATCCTTGAAATTGACCTTCCCAGACCAAGAAACATGGACCTAAGAGAGGGCGTTGAGTTCAATCAGTACGTGGCAAAGGCGCGCAGGATCATGCATTCGGGATAAGGAGTGAAGTTCTGAAGAGGAAGGGAAGACAGGTACAGGAAAGGTACTGGATATGGACATGGATCAAGAGATCTGTGATGTACTGGTGATCGGGAGCGGGATGGCAGGTCTGA
The DNA here is from genome assembly GCA_019308525.1 of Deltaproteobacteria bacterium. The sequence continues at coordinate 7,755 of JAFDIC010000063.1, read as the reverse complement.
GGGCGGCCATTGAGGCCAGGAGGGCCGGCTTGAGGACCCTGGTCGTTGACAAGAGCATCCTTGCCAGGGCAAGCGCCTCGATCTATGCCGGGGCCCTGGTTGCGAGAAAACCTCCTGAATACCTGGTCAAGATGGGAGTAATAGAGCCCGGGATGGATTTTGAGCAGCCCTTTGACGTGTCATTTCGATACTTTGTCAGGGAAGGGGCGAGGACTGGAGGAAGCTGGTTTACTGCGAACCAGAGGCTCTCGATGACCGTGGCCTGCGAAATGGACCTCCGGGCATATGAACTCAGGGACTTTGGCGTCGAGGACATATTCAGCCAGCGGTGGCTGGGGCCCCCTGGTGTGTACGGAAAGAATATTATGTTGCCAGCCCTGGAATATGCAAAAAGAACGGGTGTCAAGACCCGGGAGATGACCATGATCACCGATCTCATACGGCAGGAAGATTCGGTGGTAGGCGCCTTCGGCTTTGATATCAGGAAGGGGTGCTTTGTGGAGTTCCAGGCCAAAGCAGTCGTTCTGGCCACTGGCTCCCATGGCCAGATCTATGAGCGGACCTATGCCCCGGTCCGCATGACGGGGGATGGGTATGCCATGTCTTACAGGGCCGGGGCATTGCTGTCGGACATGGAAATGATGGGGTTTGATAACTGGGGTATTGCTGAGCCGGGACTGCCCCAGTACTGGATACCAGGGTCGTCGGCAAGGGTAAAGGGAGTCCTGAGAAACGCCCTGGGGGAGCCATTCTTCTTGAAGTATGCAAAGGAGCATGGGATCCTTGGTGAAGGCGCCACCTTGTCCCTGTCCGACGATATGTCAAAGCGATACGGCAGACCCTTTATCGAATTGGTTCCTCATCTAGTCAAGGCATCTATGAAAGAAATACTGGAAGGCAAAGGAGATAAAGGCGCTGTGTTCCTCGACCTTACCCGCGTCCCGGAAGAGATGTGGTACGTGGATGCGAAGGGGATCTTTACTCTCAATCTTTTGAGGGGCTTTGACTTGAAGAAAAGGCAGCTTCGAGTAGCTCCCATCTGTATAGGGGACTTCAAGGGGGGCGGCGTCAGGATAGATGAAAAGGCGAGGACAGACCTTGAAGGACTTTTTGCGGCCGGCGACGTGTCTCCTGGATCGTCTCTCCTGTATGCTTTGGTTACGGGTGTCCTGGCAGGGAGGAGTGCCGTGAACAGGGCCAGGGATGCCTCACTTCCGGAACTGGTCACCGAAACCAGGGAATGGCTGGAGGAGAAAAGAGGAGAACTTGATACCATACTCAAGCGAAAGTCCAGTGAAAGAGGTGAACCAGGGAAGATAAAGTCAGCCGTGAAGCAAGTCATGTGGGTAAGTGGAGGGCCTTTGAGGGAGGAGAGGGGGTTACAACAAGGGGCGGAGAGTTTAAAGGAGCTCGAAAAGGAGGCTTTACCTGTGGTATACGCAGATGGCAGTTTCAGGAAGCTGAGGGAGGCAGTGGAAGCTTCTAACATGGTTCAGGTGGGAAAGATGATCCTTGCGTCCTCCCTTTACCGCACGGAGAGCAGGGGTTACAACCAGCGGTTGGATTTTCCGGAGCGGGATGATAAGAACTGGCTGAAGAACACTGTCATAAGGCGCACAGATGATGGAATCAATATTGGCGCAATTCCTGTAGAACTGGTATTCATGTCGCCGGAGGGTGGGGAGAAAGCGAAGTGAAGTGGAAAGCAGGCACCATTACTTATCTCTATGAGGAAGAAGAATGCAAATGCAAGCTGGGACTCTGTGTTGAAGCCTGTGGCCAGGGAGTTCTGAGATTTGACGAAGGCACGGAAAAGATGCTAATAGATAATACAGTGCAATGTATCTTCTGCCGCCAATGTGAAGAAGTCTGCCCTTTTCAAGCCATCTCCATTGAAGGAGCGCTCACACTGGGTGACATAAGGAAGGGGAGATGTTAGGATCTGGAACAATGCCAAGGAAGACATGAAGAAACCAAAGAGGAAAGGAGAGAGGGAATGAAAAGACATTCAAAAATCACTCTGGTTATGTGTGTAATTGTGGCTTTGTCAGCCCTATGTTTGTCTTCGGTGGCCCTGGCCGGGGGACCGAAATACGGGGGGACATTGCGCATAGGGTTGAGGATGCCCCAGTTTCATCGGATGGACGTCCGATATACCACCCTTGAGACAATGGTCCCTGCCATGGGAATGATCTATGACCGTCTTTTCAACTGGGGACCGGATGGATTCAAGAGCCTTTCTCCGGCCCTCGCGACGAGGTACGAGACAAAGGATAACAAGATTTGGATTCTTCACCTGAGAAAAGGGGTCAAATTTCATAATGGTCGCGAAATGACGGCTGAGGACGTCAAGACCAACCTGGAATGGAGGATCAAGACACCTCCCGGGTGGAAGCCGGTCAAGTTCAGGGAACTGATAAAATACCTGAAGGCGGTGGAAGTTGTTGACAAGTATACTGTGAAGATCATCCTGGAGAAACCCTATGCGCCATTGATGAGAGTCATGACCTATGCCGTGCGAGGCATTGCTCCCCCGGAGGAAGTGGAAAAGTGGGGGAAAAAGTTTCAGTCCCATCCCTGCGGTACAGGTCCCTATAAGATCGTGAGCATTAGGCCAAAGGAAAAGGTCGTCATAGAGCGGTTTGAAGACTACTGGGGACCAAGACCATATATAGACAGGGTGGAGTATATCCCCATCCGTTCCGATGAAGCGCGCCTGATAGCACTCGAAAAGGGGGATGTGGATATGGCTCAGCTACTGGACATAGCCCGCCCGATTCTGGAAAAGGACCCCAACCTGGAATACCAGGCAGCCAGGAATTCTCTGGTCCTGCACAAGCATTATTTCAACTTCAGGCGATGGCCCATGAATGATATCAGGTTCAGGAAGGCCATCTGGATGGGTGCGGACTGGAAGAATATCTGTATCAACATAAGGGCTTTCAAGTCGGGAGTGTACGCTCGAACCCTTTTGGAGTACTCCCCCTATTTCAACCCCGAGGCATTGAAGCTGGTACCAGCCTATGACCCTGAAAAGGCAAGGAAACTGATAAAGGCGGTTGAAAGAGATGCAGGGAAGAAGATCCCGCCTATCTATTGGCTGGATTCTAATCGGCCTACCGGTAGGAGGATTGCAGAGCCGGCAAAGCTGCAACTGGCCCAGATCGGTGTAACTCTCGACGTTCACCTCCTGTCCCATGCCATCTGGTACGAAAAGGTCCTGAGAGACCCGAAGATCGAATGGGATACAGCAGGCTATGGAATAGGTTTTGCCGTGGATCCTTCCCTGGGTTTCAGGTATTTTGAGACAAATTCCGGAGTCGCCCCGGATGGGAAATCCCTTGGGGGGTATTCTAACCCCGAATTCGACAGGTGGCTCGAGAAGGCGGAATCAGCAAGAAGCGGGGAGGAAAGAAAAAGGGCCTACCAGGAGGCGGAAAAGATTCTGCTTAAGGATGTAGCAGCCATACCCTTGTCAGGTTACAGGATGGTCATCGGGTACAACAAGAAGGTAAAAGGCTTCAAGATCAATGACACCTTGAATATCTACGTCTGCAATCCATACTCCAACCTGTGGATTGAAGAGTAGGCCCCGGCAGGGTGGCCTGTTCCGTGCCCGTGTTGATTTTTCCTGCGGGTGCGTGGAGGCGAGAAGTACCGAGTGAGTATGCCTGTAGCCATGTTTGCCGTGGAGGGTATCTTTGCATCCGCTGTGTCAAGGCTTGACAGATTTCCCCCGTTTCTCCTGTAGTTGCGCCGCAGAGATCACGGCTTTCTTTGGCGGTATGTTTCCGCCCTCACAGGAGAAGGGATTGATGTTCCTGTGAGGTGTACATCCTGACGTTTCTGAATGGGACAGGGGGTTCTATTGCACTCGAAGCTAATTTGGATTGACCTGGAGATGACCGGCCTTGACCCGGACAGACACGTGATACTTGAAATAGCCGCGGTCTTGACTGATAACGACCTGGAGATAATAGCAGAAGGCCCTGACATAGTCATCCACCAGGAGGACACAGCGCTGGAATACATGGACGAATGGAGCAGGGAGCAACACACTTCCTCTGGCCTCCTGGAAAGAGTCAAGGCCTCTCAATATGACTGCCAAAGGGCAGAGAGAGAGACCCTCAAATTCCTGGCGGGCCGTTGCGAGAAGGGAGAATGCCCCCTGTGCGGGAATTCCGTGTGGCAGGACCGAAGGTTCCTCATAAGGTACATGCCTGAGCTGGCCGATTTTCTCCACTATAGAAATATCGATGTCAGCTCAATAAAGGAGCTGGTGAAGAGGTGGTATCCAGGGTTGCCAGCCTATGAAAAGAAAAAAGATCACCGGGCCTCAGGAGACATAAAGGAATCCATCAACGAGCTGAGGTATTATCGGGAAAAGGTCTTCTTACCAAAGGTCTGATGGCTTCGTAAAAAGTCCAATTTCTGCGTTGCGCTTCAGCTCGTTGTGATTGCGGCGTACGCTAAGTACGCCTCTCGAAGATACCGCACCTTTCTACGGTGATCACACGAGATTCGCGCGCTCCCGCTAAGCGGGATTTCGCAAGCTCAACTTGAATACTTACTTGAAGCTTTTTACTTTGCCATCCCAAATTGGACTTCTTACGAGTTCATCAAAACTTAGCCTGAAAGATATCCCATCGGGGAACAACATATCAGACGCAAGTTGTCTTTAGGCACGGATTCAAACTCCAAATTACAGATCCCAAACAATACCCAAATTCGAATTCTCAAAATCCAAAGAAATGGAATCCCGACCCGAAACCGTTGTTCGCACTTGTCACTTGGAGAGGCCCTCAACCTCGACCAGCATCGCAACAACATGTTGCTCCTACAAACTGTTTACTGCTCACTGATTGACCGTCTTCTATCCCCAAAGGCTTGCCTGTCCTGTGAGTGGTTTACTCTTCGTCTTTTTTCGGTTTTGTCACCTTGCCCGTCATGACGTATTCGTGGATGCTCCGGGCAGCAGTCTTCCCGGCTCCCATTGCGGAAATGACAGTCGCCGCGCCTGTGACTATGTCTCCTCCGGCAAACACCCCCTTTTTGGTGGTTTCGAGGGTATCGGGATCGCACTTGATGGTCCCCCACCGGGTTGTCTCCAGATCGGGTGTAGTCATTGGGATGAGGGGATTGGGCCTGTTTCCAAGGGCGGGTACGACCGTGTCGCATTCTATGATGAACTCACTACCTTCAATGGGGATGGGTCTCCTACGGCCTGATTCATCCGGCTCACCCAGTTCCATCTTGATACACTCGACAGCCTTCACCCTCCCCTGGTCATCGCCGATTATGCGGACCGGGTTGGTCAAGATCATTATCTGGACCCCTTCCTCTTCTGCATGGTGGATCTCTTCGGCCCGGGCAGGCATTTCATTGCGGCTGCGCCTGTACACTATTATGGATTCAGCCCCGAGACGGAGGGCGGTCCTTGCAGCGTCCATTGCAACGTTGCCCCCGCCCACGGTGACAACTTTCCTGCTCCTAATGGGAGCGGTCCCGTACTCAGGGAATTTGAAGGCCTTCATGAGGTTGGATCTTGTAAGATACTCGTTCGCAGAGTAAACTCCCACGAGGTTTTCACCAGGGATGCGCATGAAGATGGGAAGCCCGGCCCCAGTACCGATGAACACTGCGTCATAGCCGCCTCGCAAAAGCTCATCCACGGTCTTGGCCTTGCCGACCACATAATCGGTCAGGATTTTGACCCCGAGCCTTTTCAGGTAATTGACTTCAAATTGGACTATCTCTTTAGGCAGTCGGAATTGGGGGATGCCGTAAACCAGCACTCCTCCCGGTTCGTGTAGTGCCTCGAAGATCGTGACATCGTGTCCCAGCTTCACGAGGTCTCCTGCTGCTGTCAAGCCTGCTGGCCCGGCTCCTATGATCGCCACCTTTTTCCCGGTAGGTTCAGGGATCTCCGGGAGCCTTAGCTTTCCCGTCTCCCTTTCGAAGTCTGCTGCAAACCGCTCAAGCCGGCCGATGGCAACAGGCTTTCCCTTCTTGGTAAGTATGCATCTGGCTTCACACTGGCTTTCCTGGGGGCATACCCTCCCGGTGACGGCAGGAAGAGAATTCTGTTCCTTCAGTTTCCAGGCTGCTTCGATAAACCCGCCTTCCTCGATGAGCTTGATGAAATCAGGGATGTCGATATTAACGGGGCACCCAGCCACACACAGGGGCTTTTTGCACTTGAGACAGCGCTTGGATTCCTCCAGGGCGAGTTCATCGGTAAAACCATAGGGGACTTCTTCAAAATTGTGCCTCCTTCGCCTGGGATCCTGCTCCGGCATCTTCTGCCTCGGTATTTTTCTCCTCTCTTTGGGGTCCATCATGAATCCTCTTCTTCCGTGGTCAAGGCTGATGGCACAGGCACTCGTGCTCTTGACCCGGAAAATGCAGTGGTTCAAGGGGCAGGGCCTGGACTTCCTCATATTTGAAAGCTGCCTGCCGTTGCATCAACTCTATCCAGTTGATCTTGAGGCCGTCCAAAAAAGGGCCGTCTACACAGGCGAACTTGGTCGTGTCACCGACTGTAACTCTGCATGCCCCGCACATTCCCGTACCGTCAACCATGATGGGGTTCATGGCGGTCTGGGTGGGGATGCCATGTTTTCTTGTGACCTCGGTGACAAGCATCATCATGAAAGTGCAACCTATGATATATGATTGATCAATTTTTTCGCCCCGCTGAGCCAGCATTTCCACCACATCCTGAATCCCGCCCTTAACGCCGGCTGAACCGTCTTTTGTTACGATGATCAGCTCATGGCACACGGCCGCAACTTTTTCTTCCCAGTGGAGCAGGAAGCGATTCGAGGCCTCCTGGATGCAGATCACGCGGTTTCCAGCTTGTTTCATGGCACGGGCTATCGGAAAAATCGCAGCCACCCCGTAGCACCCACCTGCACACAGGACAGTGCCATGTTTTCTTATCTCGACAGGTGTCCCCAGGGGGCCCGTCATATGGGCAAGATGCTGGCCGGCAACAGTAGATGCCATTTCCCTGCTCGACCTGCCCACCTCCAGTGTCACAAGCGTGATAGTTCCCCTGTCCCTGTCATAATCTGAGATCGTATAGGGTATCCGTTCAGACTTCTAATTGACCATTGCGATCAAAAACTGGCCCGGCTGGCACTTCTCGGCAATCACCGGCGCATCTATGGTGATCAGGTGGGTATTGGGTACTATCTCGAACTTCTCCAGTATCCTGAAGGGCCTTTCATGATCTGCTTCTTCTACAGCGAGACCTTCTTCAAGCGCCCGTTCTCCGGAAGATACACCCACGTCCTCTTCCGGATAAAGGGACTTCACCGCGCAGATGACATCACTCATCCTGTGACCCCTGAAAAAACGAGGGATGGCGATGACATCATCCAGGGGCGAGGGTTGAGGGAGCCTGGGTACCTTTTCACTTATGTCCTTGGCGTTCAGGTCCTTGGCGACATCCTCGACTGATCCATGGGCGAGTTCCTTCACTCCCATTAGTGCGGCAATGTCGCAGGCAATTTTCCACTCCTCCACAACATCCTCAGGGGGCGTGGAGGCAACGGCGAGCATTTTCACCTCCCCCTTTCCATTGAGGAAAGTGCCTCCTGTCTCCGTGGGAGCGGTGACTGCAAAGACAACATCAGCCTTTTTTTGGGTCTCCGAAGGAAACATGTCGACAAGGATAATGTGACTCAAGTCCTTGAGAAGGTCCCCGTCAAGGAATGGGCCCGTGCAACAGAGGACCTTGACCGTGCCCTC
>JAFDIC010000542.1 GCA_019308525.1 Deltaproteobacteria bacterium | reverse complement strand
GTCTTTCGGAAGAAGTGTCCCACGGGCCAGAAGGCCAGGTTTTCCCCGGCGGCAATCCGGGGGGTGTGGGTATGGTGCTGGTGAAGCACATAGTTTAGCACCAGATAGTCCACATGGCTCTTGTGGGAAGGGACATAGATGACAGGTCCTTTGCGGGCACCTTCCCGGACCCTGGCCAGGTCCGAGGGATCCACATCAATCCCTTCAAAGATGCGCTTCCAAAGCCAGGAGAGGGCCAGAACGGCCAGCTCCACGTAGGTGGGATTGTAATCCGCCGCGATATCGTCGAAGAGCCCTCCGGCCTTCCTGCGCACGACCTTGAGCTTGCGGCGGTCCCCCTGGGCCATGGTCTCCATGAGACGGCTGAGCTCCGGGTCCCTCAGGACAGTCTCCTTGAGCTGCTGGCGCGACTTCATGACCGGTCCCAGGATGACCCGCTTCTGCTCATCGATGCGCTGGACCAGGAGCTGCCTCAGCTCCGCGGCCGTATCTTCGAGAGATCTTTCAGGGGACCTTGCGGCCAGGAAAGCCTTGAGATCTACAGGGCTTCCGAAATCGATGAAGGCACGGCGGTTTCTGGCAAAGAAGAGCAGGCTCTTCCTCAAGAATCCCGGGTTGTCACGGTACCCGAAGAGGATGCCCTTGAAGGAGACGGTCTCCCTTTCGGGGGCCTTGTCATAGATGACCAGTTGGGGGACGATATGGATGGACCGATCCAGGGTCATCTGGGTCTCCAGGAGAAGCTGGAGGGGATCCTTGCGTGCATAGACGAATTGCCGGCGGAATCCCTTGGGATCCACCAGGGGAAGCAGCATGGATGCCCCTTGCTTGAGGGCCTGTTCCAGAAATCCGTCCTCCACGGGGTTGGGGACCCGTCGCTCGCGAAAGAGGCTTTTTGTGTAAAAGGCCAGGGACTGCCAGGCCCGGCGCAGGGGGAGAAACCATATGAGGTTGTGGTCCAGGGCGATACGGGGGTAGGGGAGGCGTCTTTTACGGTAGAGGTAGTGATAGAGCAGGAAGTCCAGTCTCCCAGGATACTTGATGGCGTAAAGCACCGGCCCCTCATGGGACATCCGGCGCAGGGGTTCCACCATACTCTGTTCCAACTGCACCCGGCCAAAGAGGCGGTAGAGGAACCACCCCAGGAACAGGGAGGGTTTTTCCTCCATTACAAAAGGGTATCCGGGGTTGTTGAGGCCACGTGCCATGGGGTCTTCCTGAATTGGGGTGCCGGAGCGCCTCCTTTGCTTTCGGGGAAGGGGATCGGCCCTCCACCCTCTCTTATGCCAAGAGCGCAGGGGCGGGGACAAGGGAAAATTTCCTGCACTCCGTTTCCCAGCGCCGGGGGGCGGCGTTGACAAAGCATTCCCCATGCCATACATAAATAAATAAATGTATGAAGGTCTCGGGTCGGCAAGGCCCCGGGAGGGAGGAGCCCAATGTACATCCCTATGGTTGTTTCCGGCGTCGTCGTGGATCCGGTGACCAATAGCCCCATCGTGATTCTCAAGGAGATCGATGGAGAGCAGACACTACCCATCTGGATCGGCATCATGGAGGCCACGGCCATTGCCAGTGAGCTTGAAGGGGTTCGGTTTTCACGGCCCATGACCCATGACCTGTTCAAGAATGTCCTGGAAAGCGTGAACCTCGAAATCGAAAGGGTCGAGGTGTGCGACCTTCGGGACAACACCTATTATGCGCTGATCCACTTCAGGCAGGGCGACAAGGTCCTCTCCATGGACGCCCGTCCCAGCGATGCCCTGGCCCTATCCTTGAGGACCAAGGCGCCCATCTACGTGGCCGACCATGTGATCAAGAGCTCCAGTCAGGTTGCCGTCCAGGCCGAACCCCAGGACAAGTCGGAAAAGGGCAAGAGGTGGCAGGAGATCCTGGAGAGCCTGAACCCTGAGGATTTCGGCAAATACAAGATGTAGCCCACACCCGCGCCGTGGGGAGGGTTCAGGACGGTGCCATGGGTGAGGCAGGTTCGGGCCCATGAGACCCGCGAGGCCCAGGCGGCGCATGCTCCGCTATGGCGGGTGGGCCGCTGTTGCGATCTGGATGGTCCTGTTGGGGCTTCTGGTCTGGAGAACCCATCAGGCCCGCTTGGCCCCCGAGGCAGAAGGCGGTCGCCCCGCGATTCTCAACTCCTCCCTGGAACAGGACTGGATGGAGATCTTCCTGGAGGGCCGAAAGATCGGCTATTCCCTCAGCGAGGTGAGTCGCATGGGCAAGGCCTTTCTGATCCGGGAGGAGATGGCCCTCAGACTGAATCTGTTGGGCAGAGCAAGCCTCCTTGAGATGGAGAGCCAGTGCAGGGTGGATGGGCAATGGCGCCTCCTGGATTTCACCTTCCGCATGACATCAGGGGTGGTGCCCTTTAAGGTCTCCGGCAAGGTTCAAGGAAACCGCCTCCACCTTGTCTTGGGAGAAGGGCCCTCAGCCCAGCGGCAGAGTTTGATC
>JAFDIC010000541.1 GCA_019308525.1 Deltaproteobacteria bacterium | reverse complement strand
CTCCCTTGTGGATGGGACCCGGGACCTTGTCTCTCTCTCTGAGTCCCCTGGCCTTTCTCAACATTTTCAGGATTTCCACACCCTGGGGACAGGCATACTCGCACCGCCCGCAAAGGGTGCATATCCAGGGGAAACGGGAGTCAATAAGTTCCTGGTCCAGGCCCAGGGCGGCCATTCTAACGGCCTTCCTGGGGTCAAGGCCGTCCACGCCGGTCACAGGGCATCCGCTTGCACAGGTCCCGCAGGTGAAACAGATGTCGGCCCATTCAGGTGCAATTCTCAGTTTGCTTTCCTTAGGGTTTATTGCCAAGGGTTCCATTTGGATTCCTCCTGAGTGCTGAACTGTACTCACAAGTGGACATGCTTCACTAGATATTTTCTTCTTCCCGGGCTCGGCCAGGGTTCGGACGTCACTTTATAACTCACCGACTAAAAAGTCAACCGGATAATTGTGAATTTTTTCTTTAACATCCAAATCGCAAGATCCCATTCAAACTTGACTATTCTTCACAAAAAGCGAATATATGCCCAGCAGGAATTTTGGGGGAGATGGACAGCGAGGCTATGGTAGTTAAAATGTAGCTATAATGTGAATAATTTTGTTGCCTTTCACCGGAAAATGGATTATAAACCATCGCTTGTAAAAAAAGTCACAAAAATTACCTGGCCGACTTGGCAAGGAGGAGGATGAATTATGAATTTTGAATTGACCGAAGAACTACAGATGCTGCGGGATATGGCCCGTGACTTCGCCAACGAGAAAATAGCGCCCTTTGCGGACGAATGGGATGAGAAACACTATTTTCCCTATGAGGAGGTCATAAAGCCCATGGCGGAATTGGGCTTCTTTGGCACAGTGATCCCGGAAAAATACGGTGGAAATGAAATGGGGTGGCTCGCAGCCATGATTCTGACCGAGGAAATCGCCAGGGCTTCCAGCTCACTCCGGGTCCAAATCAATATGCAAACCCTCGGCTGTGCTTACACCATACTGAAATACGGGTCAGAGGAATTGAAAGAGAAGTACATCCCGAAACTGGTAAATGCTGACTACATAGGTGCCTTCGCGATAACAGAACCGAATGCCGGTTCCGACGTAATGGCCATGAAGTCAACAGCTACCGACAAGGGGGATCACTGGCTCCTTAACGGCTCAAAAACCTGGATATCCAATTCTACTGTGGCAGATGTATTCATATACTATGCATACACCGATAGAGAGGCAAGGGGAAAGGGTCTGTCCGCTTTTGTCATAGAGCCCAAGAATTTCAATGGTGTTACGACAACAAATCTTGACAAGCTCGGCACCAGAACTACGCCCACCGGTGAAATCTACGTGGAAGACACCAAGGTACCCAAAGAAAATTTGCTTGGTAAACCCGGCGATGGGGCAAGAATTGTGTTCGGGTCCTTAAACCAAACCAGGCTATCGGCTGCGGCTGGTGGAATAGGGATAGCACAGGCCTGCCTGGATGCGGCAACCGCCTATTGCAAGGAGCGCGAACAATTCGGCAAACCAATAGGCGAATTTCAGATGAACCAGGATTTGATCGCACAAATCGCATGTGAAATAGAGGCTGCAAGGCTTCTCGTCTATAAGGCAGCGTGGCAAAAGGATCAGGGGAACCTCAACAACGGCCTCGAGGTGGCACAGGCGAAATACCTGGCCGGAGAAGTGGCGGTCAAGAGTTCCCATGTGGCCATGAGAATTTTGGGGGCATACGGGTATTCCACAGAATATCCTGTGGCAAGGTACTACCGAGACGCCCCGGCGTATCAAATAGTTGAAGGATCTACAAACATATGCAAATGGATCGTAGCACTGGACCAGCTTGATATACGCAAGGCAAGCAGGTAAATTCTTTCCCCTTAGCCAAACCCCTCGATTGGCCGGTTAGGGGGCTTCATGAAACGTAGAGGAGGAGACCATGAGACCTTACTTTGAAAAAATGGCACCCATAGGAAATCCTTTGACCGAGAGACAGAGGGAAAGTGGGAAGGAAAATGTTACACAAATCAAGGAAGTTGAGAAGGAGATTGCTGAAGCGGTTGAAGCAGTGAAGAGTGCCGGCATCCCTTACGAAGTCATCAAGAAACGCGGCCAGATGACCGTATGGGAAAGACTGGAGCACCTTATTGATCCAGGGACCTGGTGTCCGCTTCACACCCTCTTCAACCCCCAGTTCAATGAGGAGGGTACCACCGGCGTGATCGACGGGCTGGCCAAGATAAACGGCAAATGGGCCGTGGTTATCGGTTTTGACAACAAGGTCATGGCAGGGGCCTGGATTTCGGGGCAGGCGGAAAACCAGCTCAGGGTAACGGACCTGGCCAAGAGACTTCACGTTCCCCTGGTCTGGCTGGTCAATTGCAGCGGTGTCAAACTGACCGAGCAGCAGGAGGTCTACGCAAACAGGAGGGGGAATGGTACCACCTTTTTCAGGCATGCGGAACTGGAGAAACTGGGTGTCCCCATCCTCGCAGGAATTTACGGAACCAACCC
>JAFDIC010000540.1 GCA_019308525.1 Deltaproteobacteria bacterium | reverse complement strand
ATGGAAAAATGTATCGCCTGCGGATTGTGCGCAGAGAAATGCCCCAAGAAAGTGGTAAGCGAATATGGTGCAGGTCTCGCAAAACGCAAAGCCGCCTATGTGCAATACGCACAGGCCGTGCCCTTGAAATACGCACTTGATCCCGAAAACTGCATCTATCTTCAAAAGGGAAAATGCAGGGCCTGCGAGAAATTCTGCCCGGCAGACGCAATAAAGTTTGATGATGTTCAGAAGGACTTGACGGTTCAGGTCGGGGCCATAATCTTCGCAGGGGGTTGTGAGGTATATGATCCCAAGATCCACGATGTATACGGATACGGTAAGTCTCCCAATATAGTCACCAGCCTTGAATTTGAAAGGATCCTTTCATCCTCGGGACCTTACGGGGGTCATTTGGTTCGGCCTTCGGACAAGAAGGAGCCGGAAAAAATCGCCTGGCTTCAATGTATAGGGTCCAGGGACACACACATAGGATCGAGGAACTATTGCTCCTCCGTGTGCTGCACATATGCCATCAAGGAGGCCATGCTGGCCAAGGAACACAGCAAGGGCTCCCTGGACACGGCCATTTTCTACATGGATATCCGAACCCACGGAAAGGACTTTGAACGTTATTACAACAGGGGCAGAGACGAAGCGGGCATAAGGTTCGTAAAGTCCCGGATCACCAACATAGACAGGGTTCCGGGGAGAGAGAAGCTTCTCATTCGCTACATCAACGAGGTGGGCGAGAGGGTCCAAGAGGAGTTCGACATGGTGGTCCTCTCCGTTGGCCTAGGGGTGAAGGCGGAGACAAGAGAACTGGCGGCCGGCTTGGGCATAGACCTCAACCAATATGACTTTGCGTCAACCAACACCTTCGAGCCGGTGGAGACCTCGGTTCCAGGGATAATGGTTTGCGGCGCGTTCGAGGCCCCAAAAGATATCCCTTCCTCTGTTATGGAGTCCAGCGCCGCGGCGGGGCTGGCAGCGTCTAAACTCTATTCGGCCAGGTTCACAAGGACCAGGGAGAAGGAAGTCCCCCAAGAGGTAAATGTCAGGGGTGAGCCACCGAGGGTAGGGGTCTTTGTATGCAGGTGCGGAACCAACATAGCATCCGTAGTGGACGTACCGTCCGTGGTGGAGTTCGCCAGGGGGCTCCCAGGGGTAGTCTACACCGAGGAGAACATGTTCAGTTGTTCCCAGGACACCCAGGAGAAGATGGCCCAGATAATCAAGGAGCACCGCCTCAACAGGATTGTTGTAGCCGCATGCACTCCCAAGACCCATGAGCCCCTCTTCCAGGAGACGGTCACGAACGCGGGGATAAACAAGTACCTCTTCGAGATGGCCAACATACGCAACCAGTGTTCCTGGGTACACAGCTCGGACAAGGATGAGGCCACGGAGAAGGCAAAGGACCTGGTCAGAATGGCCGTGGCAAAGGTCGTGCTGCTTGAGCCCTTGGTGGAACCCAGCGTCGAGATGAACAGGTCCACTCTCGTTGTGGGAGGGGGCATATCCGGCATGGCTGCTGCGAGGCTCCTGTCCTCGCAAGGCTACCATGTTTACCTGGTTGAAAAGGAGGCTCGGCTCGGGGGCCAGGCCCTCAACTTGCTGGAAACCTGGAGGGGGGAAGACATCCAGGAGAAGCTTAAAGGCATGATCAGGGAAGTTGAGTCGGATGAGAATATCGAGATCCGCCTTGGGGCCAGTATCAAGCAGGTTGACGGTTTTGTAGGCAATTTCAAGACAACTATCACCAGGGGGGGCAAGGGAGAGGAAGAGGTCCTGGAACACGGGGTCGCGATCATTGCATCAGGCGCGTCCGAGCTGAAACCCCATGAGCTTTCCTACTTGTACGGGAAGGACCCCAGGGTGGTTACCTCCCTTGAACTGGATAGAAGGCTCATTGAAGACGCCGGCAGCGTCAAGGGCAATCAATGTGTTGCCTTTCTCCAGTGTGTGGGCTCCCGCATAGAAGAGCGTCCCTATTGCTCCAAGGTGTGCTGCACCCATTCCGTGAAAAGTGCCTTGAAACTGAAAGAGCTCAATCCTGACATGGACGTTTTCATAATTTACAGGGACATGCGGACTTACGGCCTCAGGGAAGACCTTTACCGGGAAGCCAGGGAGGGGGGGGTTGTGTTCCTGAGATATGACTTCGACAGGGGATTGAATGTGGACCAGGAGAACGGTGCCTTGAGGATCCGCTTTACCGACACAACAATCCGCCGGGAAATGGAAGTCAAGCCGGACCTGTTCGTCCTGGCTACGGCAATAGTGCCCCCCCAGGAGAATCCCCTGGCAAGGATGTTCAAGATTCCGGTGAACGAGGACGGGTTTTTCATGGAGGCCCACGTGAAATTGCGGCCGGTCGACTGTGCCACGGACGGGGTGTTCATCTGCGGCCTGGCACATGCCCCCAAGCCCATCGACGAGGCCATTGCCCAGGCCCAGGCAGCGGCAACTCGGGCAGTGTCAGTGCTGGCAAAGGAAAGGATTCAGGTCAGCGGAAACGTGGC